>CAYJNF010000094.1:0-10055 GCA_964370915.1 uncultured Chitinophagales bacterium | reverse complement strand
GTTCATGGCTTGCGCAATGCGGCTTCGCGTGGTCGATCGTTGTGTGGTTATCGATATGCTGTGCACCAGTGCCGAGCGAGAGTCCATTCAGTGTTGTCTCGATACCTTCGCCACCCAGCACGGCGGTGATGCCATTGCGCACAAGGAAACCACCAAGGTTGATCGCATTCGAAACAACATTGCTGTTTGCGCTTTGCTGGAAGTGAACAGTACTCACGTGAAACGCGTCCCGATTTTCATCCTGGAGCTTGTCATGTTCGATGCGGGCATTCTCTCCTGCGACAAACTCTGTTACGGCGTTCGTAAGATACGGGGAGGAGGCGCACCCAACGTACGTCTCAATGATTGACACTTTGCTGTTCTTTCCTGCGACAATCAGATTTCGCGGTGCAGCGAGTGTATTCTTGTTCCCGGCGGCAATGAACATCAGATGAATAGGTTTCTCAATCTGCGCGCCATCTGCGACTATGATGCATGCACCATCGAGAACAAACGCCGTGTTCAGTGCAGTGAACCCGTTTTCATCATACCGTACATATTTCGCGAGGTGGCGATTAACGGGTTCCGAGTTTGTCTTGAGTGCCGTCGCAAGATTCGTGACACTCAATCCCTTTTCGGCTATGGATGCCGACGACAAGTCAGCGGCATAGTGTCCGTTGACAAACACCAATTGGATTGCGTCAAGATTGCCCAGAGTAAGCTTGGCGATGTCCGATTTCGTCAGGCCTTCACTTGCGTAACGCAACGCCGGTGCGAATGACATCTTCACAATTGGCGCCACATTGGTGAAGCGCCACTCTTCGTCCGTTGCAGCCGGAAATCCTGTTCTCTCGAACGCGGCCCACGCCTGTTTGCGCAAAGCATGAAGCGGTGATGTTGCCTCACCGTTCAGGCTGCGTTCCAACTGATCAAAACCAGATTTGTACGACGCTAGCGTATGTGATCCTTGTTCAGGCATTCTGTTCTCCTACGCTCCCACTTCGAGTTCTTCGCGGACCCAATCGTAGCCCCGCTCTTCCAGGAGCAACGCGAGTTCCTTGCCGCCGCTCTTCACGATCTTTCCATCAACAAGCACATGAACAAAATCCGGAACGATGTAATTCAGCAGGCGTTGATAATGCGTCACAACAACCGTCGCATTATCTCTTGAGCGAAGTTTATTCACGCCATCGGCAACGATGCGCAACGCGTCGATATCAAGCCCCGAATCTGTTTCGTCGAGAATGGCAAGTTTCGGCTCGAGTACTGCCATCTGGAAAATCTCATTGCGTTTCTTCTCGCCACCGCTGAATCCCTCGTTCACAGAGCGATTAAGCAAATCGCCTGGCATGTCCACAAGCTTGATCTTGCCCTTCACGAGCGCAAGAAACTCAATCGCATCGAGCGGATCAAGTCCATTGTGTGTCCGAATTGCGTTGAGCGCAGCCTTGAGGAAGTAGGTGTTTGACACGCCCGGAATTTCCACAGGGTATTGAAACGCCAGAAATAGTCCTTCCCGCGCACGGATTTCGGGATCCATGTCGAGCAAATCTTTTCCGTCATAGAGCACCGTCCCTTCGGTGACGTCATACGCCTCGCGACCTGCAAGCACACCGGCAAGCGTGCTCTTGCATGAGCCGTTGGGACCCATGATCGCATGCACTTCTCCTGCGTTCACTTTCAAATCTAACCCATGCAGGATTTCATTCCCATTGACCGAGGCATGGAGGTTCTTTACTTCAAGCATTCTTTTTCCTTTAGTGATTACTGTTCTCAACGTTTCGTTCACAGCAACGCTATCCCACACTGCCTTCAAGACTCACCCCCAGCAATTTCTGCGCCTCGACTGCAAATTCCATTGGCAACTCGCGGAACACTTCCTTGCAGAAACCGTTCACAATCAGGTTCACCGCGTCTTCCTTCGAGATGCCGCGTTGCTGACAGTAGAAGATCTGGTCTTCGCCAATCTTGGAGGTGGTCGCCTCGTGTTCAACCTTCGACGATGTGTTCTTCACTTCGATATATGGAAACGTATGAGCACCGCACTTATCGCCGAGCAACAATGAATCGCATTGCGAGAAGTTGCGCGCACCTGTTGCTCCCTTGGCAACCTTCACCAGCCCCCGGTAGGAATTCTGTCCGAACCCCGCCGAGATTCCCTTCGACACAATCGTGCTCTTCGTGTTCTTGCCGATGTGAATCATCTTCGTCCCCGTGTCCGCCTGCTGGTAGTTGTTGGTCACGGCAACGGAGTAGAACTCGCCAACTGCATTATCGCCCTGCAAAATGCAGCTCGGGTATTTCCATGTGATCGCAGAACCGGTCTCGACCTGTGTCCAGGAAAGCTTGGCGTTCGTGCCGGCCTTGCCGCGCTTCGTGACAAAATTGTAAATGCCGCCCTTCCCTTCCTTGTCGCCCGGATACCAATTCTGAACGGTTGAGTATTTGATTTGCGCGTTGTCGAGCGCAACAAGCTCAACCACTGCCGCGTGCAACTGATTGGTATCGCGCATCGGAGCCGTGCAGCCTTCCAGGTAACTGACGTACGCTCCTTCGTCGGCAACGATGAGTGTTCGTTCAAACTGTCCCGTGTCGGCGGCATTGATGCGGAAGTATGTCGACAACTCCATCGGGCAACGAACACCTTTCGGGATGTAGCAGAACGATCCGTCGCTGAACACTGCCGAGTTGAGCGTCGCAAAATAGTTGTCCGTGTACGGCACCACGGAGCCGAGATACTTCTTCACAAGATCAGGATGGTTATGAACGGCCTCCGTAAACGAACAGAAGACGATACCCAACTCGTAGAGTTTTTCCCTGAATGTTGTCGCGACGGAAACACTGTCAAACACCGCGTCAACGGCAACGCCCGACATGCGCTTCTGCTCTTCCAGTGAGATGCCAAGCTTTGCGTACGTCTTCAACAACTCCGGATCAACTTCGTCCAAGCTATTGAGAGCCTTCTTTTGTTTCGGCGCGGCATAATAGCGATACGCCTGATAATCGATTGGCGGATAATGGACGTTGTGCCACTTCGGCTCTTCCATTGTCAGCCAGTGGCGATACGCTTTCAGCCGCCACTCAAGCATCCATTCCGGCTCGTTCTTCTTAGTGGATATGAGACGAACAATATCCTCACTCAATCCGTGGGGAGCCACATCCATCTCGATATCAGTCACGAAGCCGTACTTGTACTCTTGCTTCGCTAACTCTTCAATTTCCTGATTTTCAGTTGCCATCAATGCACCTCATCCAATTCACGAAATCTATTTCTTTCCTGCCGGAGTATATTTTCCACCCAGCGGCGGCAATGTCTTCTTCGCGCCCGTTGCAGCAGGAGCGGCCGGTGTTGGCTTCGAAGTTTCAGCCGCGGGGGGTTCTGCCTTTGCTGACTCGACAGTCGGAGCGGAAGCCGGCGTTTCTTTGGGAACCTCACCGGTCGTTGCTTCCGGTGCGGGCATCACTGTTCCGACCGGCTTGGCACTTGCAAGTGGCGGCAACGATGGCTTTGAAGCTGCGGGCTTTGCACTGCTCAATGGTGGCAGAGCTGGCCTGGCTGACGGTGTGCCGGCCGGCTTTGCACTTCCGAGCGGCGGCAAAGCAGGCTTTGCGCCAGCCGGGGCTGACCCGGCGGGTTTCGCAGCACCAAGCGGAGGTAACGACGGTCGCATTGCTGCCGGACTTGCGGCTGGAGATTTTGCTGGCGCTGCGCCAGGCGCTGGTTTTGCCGCTGCCGGCGGTGCGGATTGCGGCTTCTTGAACTCGGGGTAATTCAATACCCAGCTTTGCCGATCAATCCTGCCGAAGATTTTTTCCTTCTCCAGCTTATCTGCAAATGCCTTCGCGATCTTTTCTGCTTCGACATAGCTCACCTTCTCACCACGACGCTCGAACATTTTTTGCACACCGTACTGTATGTCCCGGAAGAAGATATTCGAGAGGTGATACATCGGATAATGACTCTTCAAAAACCCCAACACTTCCTTCTGATTATTGAGAACGTATTCAAGTTGTTTCATGGTTGATAGCTGTTATGTTTTGGATGTACGGCACGACCATACGAACCGATGTGCCTGTTCATTGTTTGGATGATACAAAACTCATTTTCTTTTCCCGGACTGCCGATACGGTTTCCTTCACTCGTTCTATTACATAGTCGATCTCTTGTTCTGTCGTGAATCTTCCCAGACCGAACCGGATCGTGCATTTGGCATCATCGTCACTCAGTCCGATTGCCCGTAACACATGCGATGGCTCTGGTTCGGCAGATGAGCAGGCCGAGCCGGACGACACGGCAATGTCTTTCATTGCCATCATCACCTTGTCTGCTTCAGCGTGCTTGAAGGTGATGTTGGTATTGTTCGGCAATCGTTCTGCCGGACAACCATTCACCGATGCATCATCCACTTGAGCGAGAATCCCGCTTTCCAGTTTGTCCCGAAGGTGCAAGATCGTTTTGCATTCTCCCTCCATCTCAGACTTTGCGATCTTTGCAGCCTCGCCAAATCCTACAATCGCCGGAACATTCAACGTCCCCGAACGCATTCCCCGCTCATGTCCGCCTCCATCGATTTGTGGGATCACTTTTATTCTCGGACTCGCGCTGCGTACAAACAAAGCACCGACCCCTTTGGGCCCATACATTTTGTGCGCACTAAATGACATCAGATCGATGTTCATTGATTTGACATCAACTGGAATTTTTCCAACTGCCTGTGTTGCATCAGTATGAAACAACACGCCGCGCTCTTTGCACATACGTCCGATTCGGGCAGTCGGAGCAAGTGCCCCAATTTCATTATTCGCCATCATAATGCTGACGAGAATCGTCTTCTTCGTGATGGCAAGTTCCAAATCCTGCAATGAAATCAATCCACGACTGTCGACCGGAAGAATCGTGACCTGAATGCCGAATCTCTCCAGGCGTTTACATGTATCGAGGACGGCATGGTGTTCGGTTGCCGCCGTAACGATATGATTTCCTTTTGACGCATAGCCTTCAGCAATTCCCTTGAACGCAAGATTAATCGATTCGGTTGCTCCGCTCGTGAAGACAATCTCAGAATCTTCAGCGCCGATCAGATCAGCAATCTGTTTTCTTGCGTTCTCGACTCCAGCCTCAGCCGTCCATCCGAATTCGTGATGCTTGCTCGCAGCGTTGCCATAGTGCAACGTGAAGTACGGTACCATTGCCTCAACGACCCGCGGATCGACTTGAGTTGTTGAGTGGTTGTCCAAATATATTGGAAGATGAAGCTGTTTCATAGCCAAATCAGAATCATACAATCTGCGCCAGTGTCATGGTGTCGAACGCTTGGACAATGTTTGCTTGAACTTTTGAAAGTGGCGACTTAATCGTGCACACGTTGAACACATCGCAACTCTCGGGACCATCGGTCATGCATTGCGCAATTCCCATGGTGGCCCCTTCGATCGCGTTGATGATCATGGAGACAGAAACATCGTTGGGTTTTTTCGCGAGTGCGTAACCGCCATGCACACCCTGATGCGAACTAATCAGCCCGGACCGCGAAAGTCGCTGCAGAACTTTCGCGAGAAGTTCGTACGGAATCTGATATCGATCCGCAATCTCCTTTGCTGTGACAATCCCCTCATTGCGTTGCGCGGCGATGTGCCGAATCGCTATCAACCCGTATTCAACTTTTTTCGATAACCTTACCACTTTAACTCCGACCTGATGAGTCTTATTTATCCCCAAAAAAATGGAGGCACTCGCCTCTTGGTCCTCATCTACTCAACAACCTTATCCCCGTCTCAAGTTCCAATTCAAGATTAACCTCTCCTCAGAATCGCCATACGAATATAGGAATCTACCGGCACAGATTCAAGCCTGACATTGATTTACGAACTCGATTTGGATAACTTCATCTAACAATATCAGCTCAAACTGCATGCACGCCATCTCCTCCGATTCACTCACGAAAGTCTACTCTGATTTCGTTAACAAGAAACTCTCCGTAACCGCCCTGAGCGACTTTACTCTGAACGTTGAGCGGGGACAAATTTTTGGCTTGCTCGGCCCCAACGGCGCGGGCAAGACGACGTTCATAAAAGTTCTTCTCGGCCTCGTCAATGCAACTTCGGGACGGGCGAGCATACTCGGCAACCAGCTCCCCAACGTAAAAGTGCGGGAACGCATCGGATACTTGCCCGAAAATCATCGCTACCCAGGCTATCTCACCGGGCAGCAGGTTATGCGACTGTTCGGCGGCCTGAGCGGAATGAGAAGCGCGGAGATTGCTCAACGAACATCTTCGCTGCTGAGGCTTGTCGGAATGGAACAATGGACAACGATGAAGGTGAAGAAGTACTCCAAAGGCATGCTGCAGCGACTCGGACTCGCGCAAGCGTTGATCAATAATCCGGACGTTCTCTTCTTGGATGAACCAACAGATGGAGTTGATCCGGTCGGCAGAAAAGAAATCAGAGACATACTGAAACAACTCAAGGCGGAGGGCAAGACCATATTTCTCAATTCCCACCTGCTCTCTGAAGTGGAACTTATTTCTGACCAGGTCGCGATTCTTAACAAGGGTAAGCTGCTGAAGGTTGGAACAGTCGATGAACTGACAGCCACCGATGCAAACTATGAGCTGGGGATTGCAAACAATCCCACGGAAGCATTTTTCCATGAAGCGGCGGCAACCGTCCTGAAATTCAAGGTTGACAAACACATTCTCACCGCGGAGTTGGCAAGCACAGTCGAGTTGAACAGCTTGATTGATTTGCTTCGGAAGCATTCTATTGGGATCACGCATATTGCAAAGAAGCGGAACTCACTTGAAGACTCGTTCATCAATCTCATCAAACTTGTCCCGACTGAGGACGCCGGGCCGAAGAACCAGGGGGGTGTCCAATGAAACTCCTCACACTCGTACTCGCGACATTCCGTGAACTCTTTTCGAAAGCAACGTTGTACGTGCTCATTGGCATATCCGTCCTCATACTTCTGGGCCTTGCCATCGGCATTTCCGCGGATACAACCACCGATGGCATCTCGCTCCAAATGTTCGGCAATCCCACTCGCATTCCCGTTCCAACAGATCAGTTTGAACTCCTCGTGCGCGAAATGCAGGCCGGATTCGCGGGGGGATTGTTTCTCGGGATAATGCTGTTTGGTGTGTTTGCAACCGCGAGCATCATCCCTGACAGTCTTGAGAAAGGCACGGTGGATTTGTATCTCTCAAAACCTATTGCCCGATGGGAATTGCTGCTCGGCAAACATCTCGGCGCCGCGGCAGTCATCTTTGCTAACATTCTTTTTTTTGTCGGCGGATTGTGGTTTGTGTTTGGGTTGAGAGTTGGTGTATGGAATTGGCAGCTACTGCTTTCGGCATTCACCATGTCGTTCATGTTCTCATGCATCTTTTCGATGGTGCTGTTGCTCGGCGTAGTGTTTCGCAATGCGGCGATTCCCATTATTGGATGTTTCGTCTATCTGATGTTCATCGATAATCTGCTGGAAAATCGAGAGCAGATTCTCTACATGCTATCCGAAAATAAGATCTATCGTACCCTTCTCGACGGGCTCTATTACGTATTCCCGCAAATTGCCGGAATGCAAAAAGGCCTGCAGAATCAAATCGTTCACAGGACGATGGAATGGCAGCCATTTGCTCAGGCGCTGCTTTCCTCGGCAGCAATTTTTGGTTGCGGTGTTCTGATAATCAGAAGAAAAGACTTTTGAACGGGAGTTCACGACAATTCTACGGACACGCATGAAGGACATCTAGTCGGACAGTGCGGTTTCGTCGTGACGTAAACTGTGATCCTGTAGTCGTTTCACGGTGATAGAAAAGGTGATGCACACGAGAACAGTTGTCGCTTTTGCCTTTGCGAGTATCGCTTCACTCTGCTTGTCGGCGTTTTCATTTCAAGTCGATCACACATTCTCAGTTTTTGAGAGCCACCTGCGCGCAGACTTTGAAACAATGATCGCGCAAGCAACATCGCCCGAATTTGAGCAACTCCAGTCACGCCATCAATCAATTATCAGAAAAGGGTATGCCGACGTGCTGTTCGACCAATTGCGTCAGGACAGTCTCAGTGCGATCCTGTCGTTCTTGAAATACCGTCTCCATAAACTCTTCTCTTTGCCGCATACCCTGCTTGTGAAGGTGATCCCAATGCCTCAGCAGAGAATTTCTGTGCCGATAATCTATGACTATCCGAACGGATATCTCGTGATCGAGTCGGGACAGAATAAGATTTACAGACGAATAAACAACGACCTCCCCCCTGACCCATGGGAGAAGACCAAACCTTGAAACAGCTTGCTGTCCTTATTCTAACCCTTTGCCTTGCCGCGGCGCATCGCTCAGAAACAGAGTCACAGTCACTCTCGCATCGCAACTTAGATAGTCTCGCACCAATGCAATTTCTCGAAATCTCAAAGCTTGAACCGCCGGCACTTGCGGCACGTAGGCGCGTACGAAGGGAACTGCAACGCAGGTGCTATGCTGACGTTTTATTAAGTGTCTGTGTGCAGGACGGGCTGAGCGCCATTCTCGCGTTACTCAGAGGCGAGATGCACATCGAATTTTCCATTTCTCATCGACCCCTGGTCCCTGGCGTGCCACGTAAAGAAAATGGAGAGAAGCTCTGGGACATTCCAGAAATCGATGACTGGACATTCCCGGCAAACCCGTGGGAGAAGAAAAAGCAATGAGGACGGCAAAAGCCATCGCGCAATCTCTGCTGGATGTGGATCGGGAAAGAAATCTCGTCCTTGTTCCGAATGTAAAACTGTCTGCGTTCGTTCTTGCAATGCTCAACCTGCTGCCATCCGGCCTTTCGGAGAATTACCTTCGCAACGACACAACAGGCTACTACCTTTCGCTCTTCCTGTTTTGTCACGCCGCACTCTATTGTCTCCTCTCGCTGGTGTACTATGTCGGGAGCAGCCGCGACATTCTCGGGAAGACTCAGATCTATCCCACGAACGCGATGGGCCGATTCTCTTTCGCGATCTTCAGCAGTCTCCGTCATCCGTTTTCCATCGGACTCCTTGCCAGCAACGCGTTCTTCTTCCTTGTCGTGTTTCGGAATAACATCGAAACGGCAGCCATTCTCATCATTGCGTATCTCTTGCTCATGATGTGCATCGCGACCGTTACGGCATTTGTGTTCTTGTTTCTTGAAAGGAAAAGAATGCCCGCTCATGCAGCATTGATCGTAGCTGGGATTTTCGTGTCTGCCATGCTTGTCATGTCGGTTGTCTTTCACGCCGGATCGTCATCATTGATTTTCGGGCCGCTCATCGACCTCATCGTTCGGGGCATACTGTCGTCCGAGCAGGGAGATTTGACTCACGGCGCGCTGGCTTGCGTTGTGCTGCTGGCAACTATTGGTATTGCATTCATCGCCGGCAGGAGGCTGACATAGATGTTTTCCCGTCGCGAGGTTATGCTGTTTACCATGGAGCTCCATCAATGTTTCTCGGCGAGGAGAATTCCCGTTTTCATTTTGCTGATTCTCGTTGCGATCTTCCTCGTCGTGCAGGAAAGTGAGCTTTCCCCGATGTTCATTGTGTTCCTCGCGGTATTCGCCATACTCGAATCGCAATTCAACAATATTCTCTTTCGTACGCCGCACGAACTTGAGGCTCTCAGCATGTTCCCTCTCTCCTGGGATCGGATTGTTCTCGTGAAGAACATCGCATCGATCGTCTTGATGGGAATCGTCACCGTCATTGTTTCAATGTCAACACTCTATTTTTTCCCATGGCCGACGAATTGGACGTTGGTCGTTGATGCATTGATCTACTCATCAACAATCATTTTCCTGCTGCTGCATATCGGAAACAGGGAATCCGTCCAGGCCCCGCGCAAGTCTCTCGGCTGGGGAGTCAGCGACCTCGTTCAGGCAGTTGGCATGCTGCTGTTCGTGTGCGTCCTCTCGTTTCCCTATATACTGTTCACGATTGTTCTCAAGTTGCAGTGGCTGAATCTGGTTTATGCATTCATCACCGGATGGTTTTGGCTCACACGCTCCATTCCCGGAACGGCTCTCGCTATCGAATCACGGAAGACCCGCCTATGCACGAAGCACTGAAT
>CAYJNF010000093.1:0-10128 GCA_964370915.1 uncultured Chitinophagales bacterium | reverse complement strand
TATGGGGTCTTGGCATAAGTCTGATGCAGCAGGCGATCGACGAAGGGCTGATGGAATCGAATGTCGATCCGGCTGAAGCGGTGGTGATGCTGTGGGCAATCAGTAACGCCATGATGCGACAGATGGATCGCGATGACGACTATTGGAAGCATATGAACATTGATTTGGAATCGACGCTGCGCCGATCATACGAGTTTATACTTGAGGGGATGATGACGAAGAAGGGGAAACACAAATTCCAACCGTTGAAACATGTAGAGGAGGAGGCATGATGAAGAAACTGTTTTCCGTGGTGCTCGCCTGGATATTGGTGAGCAGCCTGACTGCTGCACAAACGAACGTCTCATTGAGCGTCGAGAAAGCGATTCAGCTCGCGCTCGATAACAGCAAATCACTTCACGCATCGTTGATGCGATTGAACTATGCGGATGCAATGTCCGCAGAAGTAAACGCGTCGCGGCTGCCGTCGCTGAAATTTGGTGGGGCGTACACGCGGCTGAGTGATGTTCCGCCGTTTGCGATATCATTGCCGGCATCGCTGCAGCCGGTCTTTGGTGTCAATTCGTTCACGCTCGCCCCGACAATCGCAAACAACTACATGCTGAAGGCAACGCTAGAGCAACCGATCTTCACGGGATTCAGGCTTGACGCCGCCGCGAACGCAGCAGAGTACTCAGCCCGCGCGTCGGAACAGGATCATGCCAAAGACAAAGCAGAACTGACCTACAACGTCAAGCTCGCATACTGGTCGTTATTCAAGGCGCTGGAGTTCAAGAAGGTCGTCGATGAGAATGTGGAACAGATGAAGGCGCATCAGAACGACGTTCAGAATCTTCTCGATCAGGGAATGGCCACGACGAACGATCTGTTGAAAGTGCAGGTTCAGCTCTCGGATGCACAACTTCGTCAGATTGAAATGAACAACAATGTTCAGCTCGCGATGATTGGCCTGAACAATGTCATCGGCATTCCTCTGCAAACACAGGTTGCACTTGAATCGGATATGAACCATGCAACCGCGCCCAATGTCTCAAGTCTCAACGCGCTAGTGGAGAAGGCGATGTCCCAGCGATCCCAATTGAAAGCGATGGAGTACCGCGTGAAAGCCGCGGAGTCTGGCGTGACGGCAGCGAAAGGAAGCTGGTGGCCGCAGATTTTTCTGAGCGCAAACTACTACTACAACAGGCCAAACCAACGACTTCA
Source organism: uncultured Chitinophagales bacterium (assembly GCA_964370915.1). Lineage (GTDB taxonomy): Bacteria > Bacteroidota > Ignavibacteria > UBA10030 > UBA6906 > CAADGV01. The sequence continues at coordinate 8,925 of CAYJNF010000093.1, read as the reverse complement.
ACCGGTGCAGGATACGTTCAAGGACACATGGGATGTCTCGGTCGGGGTGTCGCTGGACATCTGGAATTGGGGTAAGACTCTGCATCAGACAGATCAAGCGAGTGCACAATACGAGGAGACGAAGGATGCATTTGCACAGATGAAGGATGGGATCACGTTGGAAACAACACAAACCTACCTGAATCTCAATCAGGCGAAGGAACGCACGTCCGTTGCTGAAAAAGGCGTGAGACAAGCAGAAGAAAGCTATCGTGTAACAAATAAGAGGTTCAAGGAGGGACTTGCGCAAAACAGTGACCTGCTCGATGCTGAAGTCGCGCTTCTGCAGGCTAAGACGAACTACACGCAGGCCCTCGTTGATTATGAACTCGCCGAAGCACGGCTACAGAAAGTGCTTGGCGAATAGCGGATATCGGAATTTCAGATTCTAACAAATTTCAAGAAGGAGTGAGCATGAAAAGGGTGAAGGTAGTAGCGATTGGTGTGATCGTCCTGGGCGCTATCGTCGGCACACTGTGGAACAACAAAGTCCAAATGCAGGCGAAATCGAAGTCAAATGTCGTGACGTCATTTCCCGTGTCGGTCACGAAGGTGTCAAGTGAAACGTTGTCCGAGTCGCTGTCGTTGGTCGGCACCATCACGGCCAACAACGACGTCGCGATCGTGTCGGAGACGCAGGGGCGTGTGGTGGCAGTGGACGCGAAGATCGGCGACTTCAAGGGAAACGGCTCCGTGCTCATCCGGATCGACGATGAATTGAAGAAGGCGGAATACGTGAAAGCAGAAGTGAATTACGAGCGCGCCAAGAAAGATGCCGAGCGATTCAAAGCGTTACGTGAGGAGCGTGCGGCAACGGAATGGCAAAAAGAAAATGCCTGGCAGGGATTCAAGATTGCCGAAGCGGAATACGTCAGGGCGCGCAAGGCATACCGCGACACGAAAATCAGCACACCGATCTCCGGCGTCGTCACCTCGCGTCCCGTGGATGTTGGAGTGATGGTGCAACCCGGAATGGTTGTTGCCAATGTTGTCGATATCTCGAAACTCAAGGTGCGGTTGAATGTTGCCGAGCAGGATGCCTTCAAACTCAAAGTGGGCGATCCGGTGGAAGTGAGTACGGATGTGTATCCCGGCAAGACATTTTCCGGCAGAATTGCGAGCATCAGCGCCAAGGGAGATGAGTCGCACACATACCCTGTCGAAATCACACTGCCGAACAGCAAAGTGAATCCGTTGAAGGCGGGAATGTTTGGACGGGTCAGCTTCGTCTCGATGACCAGTTCGCGGGCTTTGAGCATTCCGCGGGAATCACTGGTTGGCAGCATCAGGAACCCGCAAGTGTTTGTGATCGAGAATGGGCTTGCAAAGCATCGCGATCTGGTTGTTGGTGATGTCATTGGCAAAAACATATCTGTGCTGAAAGGCTTGCGTGAAGGTGAGACAGTTGTTGTAAGCGGTCAGAACAACCTGAAGGACAGTGTTACAGTCGAAGTAGTGAATTAATGGTGAGGGAGCGAATCATCTCGCCTCATTGGCGGGCGCTCGCACAGAATTTTGCGTAGGAGAAAAACAAAATGACGCTTACAGAACTATCCATCAAACGACCAACACTGATCGTGGTGATCTTCTCGGCGCTTGCCGTGATTGGACTCTTCAGCTTCACTCAGTTGAAGTACGAGTTGCTGCCCAAAATCACGCCGCCGTGGGTTACGATAACGACAGTCTATCCCGGTGCATCGCCGAATGAAGTCGAAACATCGATCACCAAACTATTCGAAGACGCCGTCTCCGGTGTAGACAAAGTGAAGACTGTCTACGGCACATCGTCGGAAGGCGTGTCGTTTGTCTCCGTCGAGTTTGCCATGTCGGCGAATGTGAATGTCGCATTGCAAGACGTGCAGCGGAAAGTGAACGAAGTCCTCTCGCAACTGCCTGCAGGTGCAAAGACGCCGGCCATTTCCAAGATTGCCATTGATGAGGTTCCGGTTCTACGCATGGGACTTACCGCCAACATGCCGTCACGCGAGTTCTATCAGTTGGTGAAGGATAAGATCCGTCCGATGCTTTCGAAGATTCCCGGTGTCGGTCAGATCGCCCTCGTGGGTGGCGATGAGCGCGAAATCAAAGTGAACATCGACGCGCAGAAGCTTCGATCATACGGACTTTCGCTCGTGCAGGTAACGCAGGCGATCAAAGCATCGAACCTCGATTTCCCGACAGGGAAAGTGAAAGAAGGCGAGCAGCAATATATTGTCCGTGGTGCCGGTAAGTTCACGTCGATTGACGGTTTGCGCAACCTGGTCATTGCACAATCGAGGCAGGGTGGAGATATCAAGCTTTCTGATATAGCTGAAGTTGAAGATGGGCAGAAAGACTACTCGCAAATCACGCGCGTCGACGGCAAGACGGCAATTGGTATGATGGTGTCGAAGCAGTCGGACGCCAATACCGTCGACGTGAGTGCGCTCGTCAGGAAAGAGATTCCCCGGATCGAATCGATCTACAAAGAGAACGGCGTCAAATTCGATGTGGCACAGGACGGCTCGACGTTCACACTCGACGCCGCGAATGCCGTGAAGAAGGATCTTGCAATCGCCGTGATGCTGGTTGCGCTGGTGATGTTGGCGTTCCTTCACAGTACGCGCAACTCCATCATCGTGATGATTGCTATTCCTGCATCGATGGTCTCCACGTTTATCGCGATGTACGCCTTTGGCATGTCGCTCAATTTGATGACGCTGCTCGGCCTGTCTCTCGTCGTCGGCATCCTTGTCGACGATTCGATTGTTGTCCTCGAAAATATTTATCGTCACATGGAAAAGGGTGAAGACCGCCGCACCGCCGCTCTCAAAGGGCGAAATGAAATCGGCTTTGCTGCGTTATCGATAACACTGGTGGACGTTGTCGTGTTCGTTCCGCTCGCGCTTGTGTCGGGACTCGTCGGCAACATCATGCGTGAGTTTGCTTTGACGGTAGTCGCCTCGACGTTGATGAGCTTGTTTGTCTCGTTCACGATCACCCCGCTGCTTGCGTCGCGCTTCTCGAAACTCGAGCATCTCACCAGGAACTCGATCTTCGGCAGATTCGCGATCTGGTTCGAAGAGCGGTTTGACAAGTTTACACAAACATATCTTTCCGTGTTGAAATGGGGATTGGCGAATCGCGGCAAGGTTGCGATGGGAACCATGGCGATGCTGGTTGCGTCGTTTGCTTTGGTTCCCCTCGGATTCATCGGCTCAGAGTTCATCTCCGTCGCCGATCGCGGTGAGTTTGCTGTCACCATTGAATTGCCCCCGGGATCAACGATCGAAAACACCAACTTCATTACTCAGCAGGCGGAGAAGATCATTTCCCAAACGCCGGAAGTGAGGAAAACGATTGTCAACGTCGGTGCTTCAAGCGATGGCGTGCTCTCGCAATCGTCCAACAATATAGCCGAGCTGAACGTGGCGCTCGTTCCGAAGAAGGAACGCACCCGTTCGACAGACGATGTTGCCGCAAGCATCAAGGAAAAGATTGCCGAGATTCCGGGAGTGAAGGTCCGCGCAAACCCCATCGGCATTTTTGGCACCGCAAATCAGACGCCGATCCAACTCATCGTGAGTGCGACAAGCTACGACGATGCACGGACTGCAGCAGCGATGGTAGCTGATGTTGTCCAGAAAATTCCCGGCACCGCTGATGTTCGTCTCTCATCAGAAGAAGGAAAACCGGAGACGCGTGTGGAGATCGACCGGCAGAAAATGGCGTCTCTCGGCCTCACCGTTGCCGATGTCGGGCAAACACTCCGTGTCGCGTTCAACGGCGACGACGAATCCAAGTTTCGCGAAGGCAACAACGAATACACGATCCGCATTGTGTACGACCAGCTCGATCGTTCCCGGACTGCCGATATCGGCAGCGTGACCTTCGTGAACCGCAAAGGACAGTTGGTTGAGCTGAAGCAGTTCGCGGAGATTTACCAATCCACGGGACCGACAAAGCTGCAACGCCAGGATCGGAACTCGTCAGTCACGGTGTTCTCTCAAGCCGTCGGTCGTCCGAGCGGCAGTATTGGCGAAGACATCAAGGCGGCGCTCGCAAAAGTGAAGTTGCCCCACGGCGTGGACATTGCGTACAAAGGCGACCTGCAGAATCAGTCGGAAGGTTTCGATAGCCTGTTGCTCGCACTCGTCGCAGCAGTGTTGTTCATGTACATGATCATGGTGGCGCTCTACGATTCGTACGTGTATCCGTTCGTAGTGATGTTCTCTGTTCCGGTCGCCATGATTGGTGCCTTGCTTGCGCTCGCGCTGACAATGAAGTCGCTCAGCATCTTCTCAATACTTGGCATCATCATGCTCGTCGGACTTGTGGGCAAGAATGCAATCCTCCTGGTCGATCGAACAAATCAAACACGAGCAGAACAAAAGCTGAGTGTGTACGATGCGCTGATCGAAGCCGGACATACGCGCCTGCGTCCGATTATGATGACGACCGTTGCCATGGTGTTTGGCATGTTGCCCATTGCCCTGAGTACCGAGGCCGGCGGGGAATGGAAGTCGAGTCTTGCATGGGCGATTATCGGCGGACTCATCAGCTCGTTGATGCTGACACTCGTGCTCGTTCCCGTCGTGTACACGTATGTTGACGGATTGCGCGAGAGAATTCCTGCGTTGTTCAGAAAGGTTGCATGGACAGCAAAGCTGCCGTTCAAGAAACGCATTCCCGATCTGCATCCGCAGCTACAACCGGAATAGCTAAGACGTAAACGCTTACAAGGGAGGGCGAACACAGTTCGCCCTCGTCGTTTTGTCCCGGAATGGTAGCAAAGTTGTTTCTTCCCATCGCCAACTGTATATTTGACTGGCCTCCCGATGGAACTTATCATAGAGGAAATGAATTCTACAGTATGGGGTTGATGATCTCGGTAGTCAAAGATTCTCGAAGTTCAGAAGTGACCTCATGAGAGATTGCATGCCACATAATTTCCCCTTCCGGACAGCACGGCGTGCGCTCGTTACACTTTTCCTTGTGTTTGGTAATTCGTCAGACCTCTTTTCCCAATGGTCATCCAATCCGGTTGTCAACACGGCGGTGTGTATCAACACTGCTGTTAAAACAACTCCCGAGATCGTGGCCGACGGCAATGGGGGTGTGATTGTTTCATGGAGACATTTTCCCGGTTCCTTTAACACGGAGACTCGGGCACAACGTCTCACATCCGGAGGAACCGCCCATTGGGATACCGACGGGGTCGTGCTCAACACCAACGCAAGCAGTTGGCCCACGCTTGGCGATATCCGATCCTTGCCGGATAAGAAGAGCGGCGCTTACACATACTGGCGCGGACCCGGCAGTTTCTTCTACTACGGCCTGTCATGTCAGCATGTTGATTCGATGGGGACGATGCAGTGGCAGCAGGTCGGCAGCGGACCCGCATTCTCCGGCAGCTATGATATCGCCGCCGATGATACCGGGGGGGTCAAGGTCGCATTCAATTTTCACGCGGCTCCTCCGGATTCCTTCAGTGCAATCTATACCGATTATCTCGTCGCATCGTCAACCTCGAAAACTCTTGAGTCTCCTCGGCTGGTTTATGACGGCTACGATGGAACGATCGTTGTCTGGCAAGCGGGTGATGATATCTACGGTCAACGTGTCGCGGGCAACGGGACACTACGGTGGCCTGCGAACAATTCGATGGGAATGGAACTCACTGATACGTCGGGCCGGCAATCGTGTCCGTTGGTTGTGAGACTGCCGGCAGCGGGAAGCGCCATTGCCTGGTACGAGGACAAGAACAGTACCAGATACGTCTACGTGCAACAACTTGATTCTGCGGGAGTTCTTCTCTGGGGGTCGAAGGGCAAAAGTGTCTTCGCATCCGACTCGTTGATCGACAAGCTCTCCATGATCAGTGACAATGCCGGCGGCGTGATTGTTGTTTTTCAGACCAAGAGTGTTGAACACGGGATGGACATTATCGCGCAGCGCCTCGATGCAGCCGGGGTCCCGCTGTGGGGGGCAAACGGTCTTGTTGTGTGTGATGCAGCCGATGATCAAACGATGCCGCGCATGATCGCCGATGGTTTTGGCGGCACAATTATCGTGTGGCAGGACAGGAGGTCGGGAACAGGCACCGACATCTACGCCCAGCGGGTGACAATGTTTGGCGTTTCGCTGTGGGGCAGTAACGGAGTTGTTGTCTCGAACGCGGCAAACGATCAAGAGAATCCGGTCGTTGCATCCGACGGCGTTGGCGGCGCAATTGTCGCGTGGGAGGATACACGCAATGGCGGCGCGGATATCTACGCGCAGATCGTCGGATCAAACGGTGCGCTGCCTGTTCAACTCGCCGGCTTCGCCGGAACGTTTCTCGGGAATCGTCGAGTGCGCCTGCAGTGGCGGACCGCCGGTGAGATGAATAACTTCGGGTTTGAAGTGCAACGCAGATCGGTAACGAGTACGGAGTTCATCACGCTCCCCAACAGTTTCGTTGCCGGACACGGCACAACGTTGCAGCCGCATGACTACGAATGGACGGATGTGGATGCTTCTTCACCGCAGGTGCAGTACAGACTGAAACAGATGGATCTCGATGGAATGGTGCACTTCAGCGAACCGATTGCAGTGAACACGACCACGACAATTGCCGATGAAAAAGTGGTAAGAGACTATGCGTTGGCGCAGAATTATCCTAATCCCTTCAATCCCACGACACAAATACATTTTGAACTCCCTCAGTCAGGTTTCGTTACGTTGAAGGTGTTTGATATGGTCGGTCGTGAAGTGGCGACGTTGGTGAACGATCCGCGAAATTCAGGCTCCTACACAGTGCGATTCGATGCGACGAACCTGTCGAGCGGGCTGTATGTCTACAGACTCTCGGCGGGAAGCTATTCATCAGTGAAGAAGATGATTGTCATGAAGTAGCAGATTGAGCATGACTGGCGAGTACACAAAGCGGACAGCGTTCCGCTTTTTTGTTTTTAAGCCGGCGATTGATTAGAGTGTGGGTGGCTCATCCATATCAATATCCATCTCGTTCTTACTGACTGTGATCACTCGTCTCGGAATTCTCACCCTCATCGTTGCGTCGCTGATGCGTCTCTCCGCTGCTGAACCACAGGGCGGCGTTATTCGAAACCTCATTTTCTTCGACGAGTCCATCAACGATTCCCTTCGCTATCATCCTTACTCGTGTTCCGGCCCGACGATTGTAAAGTCGCCGCGCTCAGGCAAGTACGGCCTCCAGTTTACTGCCGGATCGCGCTACGCGGGTGTTCAGATTTTCTGGGCCGGCAATACCCTCCCGACAGATTGGTGGGGACCGGACACAGCAGTGTTCTGGGCGCAGCGCAACAGCGTGTTGAGCTTCTGGATCAAATCGAATATTCCGGGGCATGCGATAGGCGTGACCGCGTACGGATTCAACAATTCTTTCGGAGGAGTCGATTCGGTTTCGATTCGGACTGCCGACAAATGGCAGAAAATCGAAATGCCGATTCCTGAAGCCCTGCGCAGTCTTCCACTCAAAGGATTTGAACTCAACTTTGGCGACGCGCTGCCGACAATTCTGTTTGATGATTTCAGAATCACGAATGTGCGCATGTACGCAGGCGCAGGTTCTCCGGGGCAACTTGCGCTCAGCTATGTCGCTGCGTCGCAAATTGGGTACGCTCCTCAAATGAAAAAGCAGTTTACGTCGCCTGTAGACTTCAAGTCGTTCACAGTGGTGCGTGCGAGTGACGACAAGGTTGTGTTCAACGGCAGTGCCTCGTTACGGAGCGTGAGGTCGAACGTGATTGGCAACGCGGAGGTGTTCATCGGTGACTTCACTCAACTCACGGCACCGGGTCGGTATCGGATTGTTGTCGGAGAACGATCGTCACTTCCGTTCACCGTCGGCCGCGATGTCTTCGATGGACCGATTCGCGCCGCCCAAAGGTTCTTCTACTATCAACGTGCATTTACTGCTGTCGAGATGCCATATGCCGAAGGGCCGTGGGTTCATCCTTCGGATGCAGAGAAAGCTCCTCCCGGAGTGAAAAAAGGATGGCACGATGCTGGCGACCTGACGCTCTACATGCCGACCACAACACAGTCAATCTGGTGGCTGTTGGAATCATGGATGGATTTCCAGCCGGCAAGCGACTCCACAAACATTCCTGAGAGCGGAAATGGAGTTCCGGATATTCTTGATGAGGTCCGCTGGGGTTTGGAGTGGGTTCTCTCCATGCAGGATCGGAACGGTGGGTTCTGGGGAAACGCCTGTGCTGGTGGAACGAATACGTATCCTTATGGAGTAACAACTCCCAATACCGTTGGCAACTATGTCAAAACGGTGCCCCCGACAGTGCAGAACACTGCCAAAGCTGTTGCTGTGCTCGCGTATGCGTCGAAGGTTTTCCGTAAGTTCGATCCAAAGTTTGCTGCAGACTGCAGCGCTGCGGCACAGACCGGCTGGTCATGGATTGTGCAGAATCCCAACCAGACCGCCGATGCCGATGGCGGCGCATGTGGCGTGTATGCGCAAGGTGCCGATGAAACATTACTGCAAACGAACAAGCTCTGGGCTGCCGCTGCCCTGCTCTACGCAACCGGTCATGCAGCCTACGAAAGCGCATTTCAGTCTTTGTATGTTCCATCATATTGGATCAGCAGTTACAGCAAGTCCGATGCGTTCGCGGCAAAGATGTATCTCCGGTGCCGGGAAAACGCAAACGCGCAAACACAGGAGGCGATCCGGCGGCAGATCTTTGCCATGGCTGATGGCGTCCGTGCCGACGCTGATGCGCATCCGTTTCAATGGGCGACGCACTACTACTGGGGGTCGATGAGCAATGCCGCGCATCGTACGGGACAATTCTCTTGGGCAGCCTTCATGCTCGACTCTGTTCGCAAGGCTGATCGTGATCAGCTGCTGGACAATGTGCACTACAC
>CAYJNF010000092.1:0-10205 GCA_964370915.1 uncultured Chitinophagales bacterium | reverse complement strand
CCGCGGGCTCGCTCGTGTTCTACGGACTCGGAAACAAAGTGCAGATTGCCAGCTTCTCTAATCCCGCATCTCCCGTGAAAATCGGAAGCGTTATTCTGTCGGATGTTGTAGAAGCGCTCGTGCGTACCTCAATCGGCGGGAACCAACATGTTGTCGCTTGTGGCGGCAGCAAGATGTGGCTCATCAACGTCCAGAATCCCACAACCCCTTCGCTTGTCTCTACAATTGATGTTGCTCCCGGTACGACATGCGAAGGCATTGCAACCAGCGGAACATACGCATATGTCGCGGCAGGTGGTGGTGGATTCAAGATATACAGCATCTCAAACCCGGCAAGCCCGACGCTCGCTGCTTCGATCGATAGCCTGGCGTATTGCGAGAGTGTCGTCATTTCTTCACCGTATGCATACGTTGCCGCCGGCTCGCGAAGTCACATCGTCAACATTTCAACGCCAACCGCGCCGGTCTATACGGGGACAATCCTTGGGTACGGTGGCTACCACCAGTATATGAATGTCCGCTCAGGCTACGCGTATGTTTGCAACTATGACGCAGGATTGCAGGTCATCAATGTTTCGAATCCGGCAAACCCTGTGAATGTGCTGGAAATATCCGGGATGCAACGGATAGCGAGCATTGTGTTTGATGGCAATTACGCGTATGCGGCCATAGGTGATTCGGGGATGAAAATTTTCAATGTCACGAATCCGGCTGCGCCGGCAGCGGTCAGCAGAATCAACACGAACGGACGGGCGGCGTTTGTAAGCTATGGCGCAATCACCATTGGCGGAAATCCAACAGGCCATATCTTTGTCTCCAACCGAAATCCCGCGCCCGGCATTAGTGCAATCAATGTTTCGGTTCCTGCAACACCAACCACTTCCGCATTCCTCGGCGCGCTTGCTTCAGCAACGGGTTCCGCGTTTTCTCCTTTCTATCTGAACGACAAAGTCTTCGTGGCATACGGGACAGCCGGTCTTCGCATTATCGATGTTGCAAACCCGTCCCAACCCACACTTCTCTCGACGCTTCCTCTTGGCGGTGAATCGCGAGGCGTTGTTGTCTCCGGCAATTATGCCTATGTGGCGGCGATGGATTCAGGAGTGCATGTCGTTGATGTCACGAATCCGGGGAGTCCGGTACGGCTGAGCAAAATTAATTCGTCACGGTCCCGCGGAATTGCCATCAGCGGCAATTACGTGTACGTCGCAACGCGCGATAGCGGACTCGTAGTTCTGAACATCACCAATCCGGCAAGCCCGGTCTGGCTGACGAACGTACGCGGCCTTGATGTGGAAAACGTCGCGGCAGCGGGGAGTGTTGTCGGAACAAGTTTCTACAGCTCGATTCGTTTCTATGATGTCACGAATCCTGCGAGCCCCGTTGCAAAAGGAAGTACGCCAACGTTCAGGATTGGCAACGAGGGCTTAGCGATTGCGGGAAACTATGCCTACGTGCCCGATGGCGACAGCTTGAAGATTTTCAATATCACCGATCTTCTTGCGCCGACCCTGATATCCAAGATCAGAACCGGAGGTTATGGTTACACGGCAGCAGTGGCAGGAAACTATTGCTATGTCGCGTCGGAAGCCACCGGCGTTCGCGCAATTAACATTACCAATCCGGCAGCTCCCGTCGAAGACGGTTTCTATGACGGCGTTCCACAGTCCCGTGGCGTTGCAGCAAATGGTGGATCGATCTATGTCACCGAGAGAGTCGATGGACTTTCGGTGTATAGAAACGATCTTGTCACTTCCGTCGGAGGGAAAGAAACGCTGCCAGTCAGGTTTGAAATGCTGCAGAACTATCCGAATCCCTTCAATCCAACAACGAACATCGGGATTGAATTGCCTGAACGCGCATTTGTTATGATGGAGGTCTACAATCTGCTCGGCCAGCGTATTGCTGTTCTTCTAAACAAACAGCTGCCGGCAGGCTCATTCAACGTTTCCTTCAATGCGTCGAGATTGCCAAGTGGAATGTATCTCTATCGCATGCAAGCAAATGGCTTTTCGTCGATACGAAAAATGTTGTTGGTGAGATAGAGAAAACAACAACAGGGTGGATCGAGGGGTTTGCGTAATCTCAAAAACTTAATTCACGTTTCAGACTTCTCACTCATGGAGGTACTATGAAGAATTACAGCAAGGGATTGATTGCTGCACTATTGGTTGTCTTGGCAATAAGTCTCTCGGCGTATGCGCAGGCTCCACTATCGAATAACATGCCGGCGAGCGGTGTACTGGGTCAGGTGGATTTTGTTACACGGACGACGGGAAAGACCGCGAGTACGATGAACAATGCGTTTGGCGTAACAGTCGATCCGACAACAGGGAAGCTGTTTGTTGCCGACCGTAACAACAACCGCGTGCTGCGGTTCAGTTCAACGGCGAAGATGATTAACGGGTCGGCAGCCGAAGCGGTACTGGGTCAGCCGGATGATACGACAAATACCACGGGATTGTCGGCAGTGAAAATGAACACGCCGATCCGGTTGTATGTGGATGGAGCGGGACGGTTGTGGGTGAGTGATTATGGAAACAGACGCGTGTTGCGCTTTGATGGCGCCTCGGCAAAAGTCACCGGTTCGGCCGCTGATGGAGTATTGGGCCAACCGGATTTTGTCACGAACAGTGCAGGCACGACAGCGTCGAAGATGACGCGGACGACGGGACTGTATGTCGATGCAGGTGGCCGCTTGTGGGTTGCGGAACGCGACAACAATCGTGTGCTGCGATTTGACAATGCGGCAGCAAAGCCGAATGGCGCAGCAGCCGATGGCGTGCTGGGCCAACCGGATTTTGTAACCGGGACAGGGGGATTGAGTGCAACGAAGATGGCGGAGCCGTTTGGCGTGTTTGTGGATGCGGGCGGACGTCTATGGGTTTCCGAAGATGTGAACAATCGAGCGATACGATTTGACAACGCAGCAGCAAAACCGAACGGCGCAGCAGCAGACGGCGTACTGGGACAACCCAATTTCACAACAAACACCTACAGCACAACGCAAAACGGAACAGGCAATGTGCGCGGTGTGTGGGGAGATGGACGCGGACGATTGTATCTTGTGGACGAAGGCAACAGTCGCATCCTGGTGTTCAACAATGCGGCCAATCTTGCCAACGGCGCGAATGCAGACAATGTTCTGGGTCAGGCGGACTTCACATCGGGTGGCGCACTGAATCCGCCGACGGCAAGCAGTTTTGCTTATCCTAATTCCATGTTCGTCGACAATGCCAGCAATCAGATCTGGGTGGCGGATGCCGGCAATAACCGCGTCGTGCGCTACAATGTCCAGATTGGTTTGCCGACGGCCGTCAATGGAAATGCATCGGGTCAGACACCGACAACGTATTCGCTCGCGCAGAACTTCCCCAATCCGTTCAATCCGAACACAACAATAACTTTTGCTCTGAAGAATACCGAGCATGCGACAGTCGAAGTCTACAATCTTCTTGGTCAGAAGGTGGCAACGCTCTTTGACGGAATTGCGACTTCAGGCGATCGGGTGACGCTTGTGTTTAATGCAACGAATCTTCCGAGCGGCGTGTATCTCTACGCACTCCGTTCAGCAAGCAGCAACCAGACGAAAAAAATGATCTTGATGAAATAGGATCATACTCGACAATACTTAATTCCATATGAAGTATCTTTAGAAGGGTGGCCTGCGCCACCCTTCTGGTACTCACGACAAATCAACGAGACTGGGATTCCGGGGTTTTATGTTCAGCACCAAGTTCAAGACACTGATAGCGCTTTTGTTCCCACTGGTTGCTGCCGCTTCCTTTGCCCATGCGCAGGAGTCACTCCCTGCGAATGCACACGGCGTTAAGAAAACGGTTGCTCCACCAACGGCAAGGAATTTTGCTTACCCGCAATCCCTCTTTGTGGATTCTCAGCATGGGAACATCTGGGTTGCGGACTTCGACAATAATCGCGTGATGCGATTCGATGTTTCATCGCTCATGAATGTATCCGAGTCGTCTGCTCCATTAGGAGCCGACCAGTACAAACTCGGTCAGAATTATCCCAATCCGTTTAACCCGAGTACGACAATTACGTTTGCATTGCGCAAGACCGGCCGTGCGACAGTCACAGTGTACGACGTGCTCGGGCGGGAAGTGGCGACACTGTTCGACGGCATTGCTGCTGCAAACGAACTTTATTCGCTCTCCTTCAGCGCGGCCAATCTTCCAAGCGGTATTTACTTTTACAGGCTCCGCTCCGAAAACAGAAACGAAGTCCGGAAGATGGGTTTGGTAAAATGATGAAAGACGTCAAGGCACAACTAACGTTTCTTTTCCTATCGTTGATGGCAAGCTTGTCTGCCTACAGCCAATCCCCTCTATCAAACAACATGTCCGCGAGTGGCGTGTTGGGTCAATTGGATTTTACTACGAGAACTGCTGGAACGTCGTCGGGGTTGTTGCAGGCGCCTTCCGGAGTCGCGGTCGATCTGACAACGGGAAAGCTGTTTGTCGTTGATCGGTACAACAACCGTGTCCTGCGGTGGAGTTCATCCGACAAGATGACGAACGGCTCCGCAGCCGAGGCAGTTCTTGGTCAGCAGGATTTTGTCACTGCCTCAAGCGGTCTCTCGTCGACAAGAATGAGCGATCCGCTCCGGGTGCATGTTGATGCATCGGGCCGGTTGTGGGTGAGCGACTATGTCAACAATCGAGTCTTGCGATTCGACAATGCGTCATCAAAGGCCACGGGCTCGCCCGCTGATGCCGTGTTGGGGCAACTGAATTTCACAACCAGCAGCAGCGGTACGACTGCCGGCAAGATGAACGGACCCGTCGGAGTGTTTGTCGATGGGGCAGGGCGTTTGTGGGTAACGGATAGACTCAATCACCGCGTGTTGCGCTTTGATAATGCAGCAGCGAAACCGAACGGGGCGAACGCCGACGGAGTCTTGGGACAACCAGACTTCACCACCGGCTCAAGTGGCCTATCAGCGACAAAGATGAATCGGCCGATGGGTGTCTTTGCCGACACGGCGGGTCGGCTGTGGGTTTGTGAAGATAATAATAATCGCGCAATCAGGTTTGATGCAGCGGCAGCCAAACCTAATGGCGCTCCCGCGGATGGCGTTTTGGGGCAACCGGATTTTACGACAAACGTACCAAACGCCTCACGCAATGGTGTCAGCAATTTGCGCGGAGTGTTTGGCGATGCGGCAGGCAGATTGTATCTTGTGGATGAATCAAATAACCGCATCGTGATCTTCAGTAATGCAGCAGCGAAGGCGAATGGCGCCGATGCGGATTTGGTTTTGGGTGCACCGGATTTGAACGGCTCGCCAATAATTCAGCAAGAGGTGTACGATCCCACAACGCTCAACTATTTGCTCTTCACTCCCCGTGATTCATCTGCGGTGATTGCAGGAAAGTTTCCTCTCATCATCACATTGCATGGAATTGGCGAGCGCGGAAGCGAACTCTGGCGCGTGAAAGGTGAAGGGCTGCCAAAGATTCTGGATGGCTACAATTCTTTTCCGTTCATTGTTGTATCGCCGCAATGTCCATCAACCACCGAATGGTACTACAATGATGGAATCCAGGCATTGGTGAACAAGTTGATTGATAGTGTCATCGCCCGATATCCCGTCGATACAAATCGGATCTATTTGACGGGACTTAGCATGGGCGGAATCGGAACATTGGATCTCGCAATTCGCTACCCGCAGCGCTTCGCAGCGATTATGCCGATTGCCTTTCGCATCGAACCCGGTTGGAACGTGTGTGCTCTAACGAATATTCCAACATGGGCATTTCATGGCGCGCTCGATCCAATTATTCCATTGAGCAGAGCACAGGGCGTCATCGACACGCTAAGAGGTTGCGGCGGAAATCCCACGTTCACGATCTATCCTGATCTTTACCACGATTCCTGGACGAGAACTTACAATAATCCCGCCGTGTACGATTGGCTTCTGACAAGGATACGACATTAGAGATGAGGCCGAGAACCCATAATTCAGAAAAAGCCAACCGCCAATGTTTTCGGAAAGGTCTCTTGAGAAGAGCATCTTTGTGTCTTGGAGCCTTTCTAGTTTTCTTTAGTTGCGGGTTCGCGCAAGTCAATTTTCTCAAGGAGTTTCTCCAGGAGCAGATGGAATGCGAGCGATATGTTTTCCCCCCCGGAGAGCTTCCCGCAATTCGCTGGAAGAATCCTGAAGCGGTGCAAAATGAAATGGGAAAATTCTCTCTCAACGTGTCGTACTATGACAGTGAGCCGCGACGAGTTTCCCGTGCTGAAAAAACCGGACGATATGCTGCTGTTGTTGAAGGACAACTTCCTTCCGGCTTTACCATCCGACGCTTCATTACGCTCTATTGCTCACCAGTTGAATTTGACGATTACAGTGAGAACACGCCGATCAAGTTCAATCCGTTGAAGGACTATGGTATCAGTGAATCGCAATGGCGATTGTACGAACGGAGCGAAAACCGTTTTGCATTTGGTGCTATGAAAATGTTTCCAATGCACGACCCGGATGCAGCGATCTTCCTTGCGGGACTTTCGGAGATTGACTCGGCGTCAAACATAACGGACACGCCTCGACTTAGAGATCGTCAATGGTGGATTGCGTTCAAACAGATTCACTACGGAAAAGCGAAAGCTTCTGTGAAGTTGCCACAGCGAGAGAAGGTACCCAGCGTTCTTCTGGACGAGAATCCCGCCTCAACTTCTCCATTCACCCAAAAGCACCTCGAGGAGATTCGCGGCGTCTGTCGGAATTGGGCTGGCGAATCCGGCGTACCGCACGTAACGCTTGTTGCGCACAAAGGTCGGATTGTTTTCCATGAGGCGTTCAATTTAGCAATGAACGGCCGCGAAGTCAACGTCGACTCGCCGGTGTGGATGGCATCCATTACCAAACTCCTTACCGGCGTGTTGATGATGGAATTCGTGGATCAGCGACTTGTTGAACTCGACGCGCCGGTTGCAAGGTATCTCCCCGAATTGTCCCAAGCCGCAAGCAACAAGCTCACAGTCCGACAGCTGTTCACGCACACCACGGGATTGGAGTGGGCGGGGGAGTGGGCCTCAGATTGGAATCCCGCACTTGAGAACTACGTCGCGCAGGCGCTCCCCTTCATCGACGTGGGGAAGAAGTTCTCTTACAATCGAGTCGGCTACGCTATTGCGGGGAAGGTAGTGGAACGAATCGCGGCTCGTGCCGTACCGTATTTGTTTCGGGATCATCTTTTCACTCCACTAGGAATTAAATCTGCTTACGCCGACAACACCTACGGCGGATTGTATTGCAGTGCATTGGATCTCGCTCGACTTGGGCAGATGTTGTTGAATCGCGGCGCGTACAATGGGTACAGATTCTTCTCTGAAGATTTTTATCATCAACTGCTGCCCGCGCAACTTCCCGGCATCGATCGCAGGTGGGGCATCGGAACATCACCGATGGAAGGGCATGGACTCAGCAGCGAAGCATTCGGACATCTTGCGGCATCCGGTTCCGTTTTTCGCATTGATCCAAAGAATGACCTCATCATCATTTCAGCAAGAAACAAGGTCGGCGAGAATCAAAAAGAATTCGAGCAGCGACTCATCGAAGCATGCACCGCGCCATTCCGGCATGAGTGAAAATCCCATTTGTATAGCATTGTGAATAGAATCGCCCGACAGAATCTGACCCAACACAACAAACGTGGACAGGCAGCGCTTCTCTTGCCGGTGTTCCTTCTTGTGGGACTGTTCTCTTTGATCCCGTTGCTGCGCGGTATTTATCTGGGTTTCACCGATTACCGCCTCGGCGATCCAATCACGTTCAACGGGTTGGACAATTATATCCAGCTATTCCACGACGAATACTTCTGGTATTCGTTTAGAGTGGGAATTGTGTGGACGCTTGTCGTGACGGCGCTGCAAGTTCTTCTTGGGCTGGGACTCGCGCTGCTGCTGAACACGAAGATTCGGTTTGCATCGTTCTACACAATTGTCATGTTGATACCGTGGGCGACGCCGCCGATTATTCGCGGCATCGTGTGGCGGCAAATTTACGACCCGGATTCCGGTGCGTTGAACATCATGCTCATGGATGTTGGGTTGATTTCCGCGCCGGTAAACTGGCTCTCAAGTTTCGAACATGTTATTCCCGCCGTGGTTATTGCCGGAGTGTGGGGTGAGATTTCGAAAGCGGCGGTGTTTCTTCTCGCGGGGCTTCAATCAATCTCGAACGATTTGTATGAAGCGGCACGTCTTGACGGCGCAGGGCGGTGGGAAGAGTTTTGGCACATAACTCTGCCCACCTTGAAGCCTGTCATGGCGGCAATTGTTTCGTTATCATTCATGTGGAATTTCAACACGTTTGGTTTGGTCTGGGTTCTCACGCAGGGCGGTCCCGGCGGAATGACACGTCTCCCGATGCTTGCCGCCTATGAGGAAGCGTTCCGCTATGGATACGTCGGTTATGCCGCGGCGATTGGCAATGTTATGGTCGTAGTTCTTTCCGTCGTGCTCTTCATGTATATCCGTGTTCAACTTCGAGAAAGAACAACGGCATGAAGACGCGGTTCGGGTTCGGGAACATATTGATCCACGGCGGAATTATTTTGTATCTCATCTTTCTTTTGTTTCCATTGTTCTGGGTCGTGACAAGTTCATTGAAATCGACAGAGGAGATCTACTCCGGCACCCCGAGAATGTTGCCGCAGACCGTCACCGCGATCCACTACACGTCGGTTCTTGGTGAGCAACGCGTTCTGCGGAGTATGTGGAATAGCGTTGTTGTCGGAGTCGTTTCGACAATCATTGTCATTGCGCTCGCCGTTCCCTCGGCATACGCGCTCGTGCGGTACAAGTCCGCGGCGAACAATGTCATGATAGGATGGATTCTCACATCGCAGATCTTTCCCGTGATTCTGATAATGATCCCGCTCTACGTTCTGCTTCGGCGAATGGGACTGACGGATTCGCTCACCGGGCTGACGTTAGTCTATGTTGTCTGGGCGCTGCCGTTTGTGTTGTGGATGCTGCATGGATACATCAAGAGCATTCCGATTGAGCTTGAAGAGGCCGCGTCGATCGACGGCGCATCGCGGTTGCAGGTGATCTATCTGGTTATTATGCCATTGCTTCTTCCCGCAATCGGCGCATCTGCGTTGTTTGCATTTGTCTCTGCATGGAATGAATTCTTCTTTGCGCTCGTCCTTATGAAGAGTCCCGAGCTTGTAACGCTGCAAGTTGAGTTGGCGCGGTACACGGGAATGGAAGGACAGGCGCGCACCGGACCACTCGCAGCGGCAAGTGTGATTGCGACAATTCCTTCGGTTGTGTTGTTTGGCTTCCTGCGGAAATGGTTCACCGCTGGCTTGGTGTCTGGAGCGATGAAGGGATGATGAAGTCCATTGCCATTGGCATAATTGTGTTGGTTCTGGCTGCAGTCGTTGGCTACTTGAGCCTTCGTGACAAGAGTTCGACTGAACCGGCACGCCTTCGCTTTGTCAGTCTTGCGTGGCAAGAACAAGCAATCGCTACCAACAAATCGATTGTGAGTGAATGGAATGCCGCGCATCCGGATCTCCAGGTGGAGTATATTCAGGGGACTTGGAATTCCGTTCATGATTATCTGATTACATCATTTGAGACCGGCGACGTTCCCGACGTATTTCACTACGAATCGTCGGTGATTATTGACTATGCGATGCGCGGCTACCTGACGGACCTTGCCCCGTACATTCAGCCGGAAATGAGAAATGACATACTCGGTGTTGCTTGGGCAACAGTCACTCGGCCGAATGGTGAAGTCGGGGGCATTCCCTTTCTCATAGAGTCACTGGTGGTGCTCTACAACAGAACCCTTTTCGAGCAGGCGGGAATTGTGCCGCCAACAACTGAACATCCGTGGACGTGGGAAGACGTGCGCGGGGCTGCCGTTGCGTTGACGAAAGACCTGAATGGTGACGGCGTAGTCGACCGGTATGGCGCCGGCATCGGACTTCGGAGTTCCGCCAACATTATCATGAACACTTCCATTAGTTTCGGTGGATCGTTTTTCCGAAAGCAAGGAAACAGTTTTATTGTTAAGGTTGATGAACCGGAAAAGAGACTCTTGAGAACAATTGTCGACATGCTTTACGCCGACAAATCGATGTCACCTTCCAGCATCGGGCAAACGGGCGCGGGGATGATTCCGAGCTTTTTCAGTGGACGATGCGCCATGTTGATTGGCATCGGCG
>CAYJNF010000091.1:0-10221 GCA_964370915.1 uncultured Chitinophagales bacterium | reverse complement strand
AGCGCGGCATTTGCGTTTTGGTGACGGATCATAATGTGCACGAAACGTTGTCGATCACAGACCGGGCGTATCTGCTCTTCGAGGGAAGGATATTGATGTCGTTAACGGCAGAGTCCCTCGCAAACGATCCGGAGGCTCGCAAGCTGTATCTCGGCGAGAAATTCAAACTGGACAGATATCAGTAACCGGAACCATTCTTCTGCCCAGTTCGTTGGAGGCTGTAGATTCACAACCAGTCAACTTCCCCACAAACAAAACAGGAGATGTGTCATGAAGAACCTCGTAGTTGTGCTTGTACTGTGTGCGACCGCGCTGGGCTTTGCCCAGGAAAAGAAGACTGACGGGAAAAAGTCGGAAGCGAAAGCGACATCCCTTCATGGATACGTTGTGGATCATATGTGCGCGAA
Organism: uncultured Chitinophagales bacterium; assembly: GCA_964370915.1. GTDB lineage: Bacteria > Bacteroidota > Ignavibacteria > UBA10030 > UBA6906 > CAADGV01. The sequence goes on along the minus strand of CAYJNF010000091.1, from coordinate 9,814 downwards.
GGGCATGGTGAAGAAGGGCAATCCGATGGAGCGGGCAGCCAAACACACGAAGGAATGTGCGCTTGAAGAGGCATGCGCGGCAAGCGGATACGGACTCTTGTACGGCGACGGCAAGTGGATTAAGTTTGACGAAGCTGGCGACAAACTTGCGATGGCCATGTTCGAAAAGAGCAAGAAGGACAAAGACTTCATGGCCGATGTGACAGGTGAGATGAAGGGCGACACATTCATCGTTGCATCACTCACAGAATCGAAAATGAGCAGCGAGCAAATGAAGCCTGCCAAGAAGGATGATGCTCACGAACATCACGATCACAAGTAGACAATACGTTTGATGTTGTTATGAGAAAGTCCCGCGAGAGCCTCGCGGGACTTTTTGTCTTTGCAGGCTGTTGAGAGAACTCCCGAACAGTCTCACATACGTTCAGTCCTTCTTGTCCGACGAGCCGGGGGAAGCGGGCTTCGGCTCTGATGTGCCTGCGGGCGGCGTGTCTGTGGCTTTCTTTTCTTCCGGCTTCTTGGATGCCGTCGGCGTGGTTTTTTCTTCCTTCTTCCCGTAGTCGGTCTTGTAGAAACCACTCCCCTTGAATATCAGTCCGCTGCCGGAACTCATGATGCGGGCAAGTGTGTCCTGTCCGCAGTTCGGGCACCTGACGAGCGGCGGCTCTGACATGGATTGAAGCTCTTCCAATTCGTGACTGCAGTTCTTGCAAATGTATTGATATGTCGGCATAGCCCTTCCGTCCTTACTTCTCGTTATGATAAATCCTTTAGACCCTTGGTAATGCGAGCGATCCCTTTCTCAAGCTCACTCATTGAACATGCGTAGGAAAAGCGGAGACATCGATCATCGCCAAACGCGAATCCCGGGACGCCGGCAACGTGATGATGTTCGAGAAAATATGTTGCCATGTCGGCGGAGTTCTTGATGAGTGTTCCCCGATACGATCGTCCGAAGTATCGGCTGACATCAAAGAAAAAATAGAACGCCCCACCGGGCCTGGTAATGCCAATCTCCGGAATTGTTGCGAGTTGTTCGTGCACGAAATCTCTTCGTCGTTTGAATTCCGCGACCATCATCCCAACGTCGTCCATTGGCCCGCGCAGAGCTGCCACCGCCGCCTTCTGGGAAACCGTGTTGGCGCCCGATGTAACCTGACCTTGAACTTTCGCTGCGGCTTCCATGACCGCGTGCGGGCCGCCCGCGTAGCCAATTCTCCAGCCGGTCATTGCAAACGCTTTCGAAACGCCATTCACCGTAATGACCTGATCGCGAATTGCTTTGATCGATCCGATGCTGAAGGCCTTGTTGTCATCATACACGACCTTCTCGTAAATCTCATCGGTGATGACGTAGATGCCGCTCTGCCGTACGATGTCGGCGATTTCCTCAAGCTCGCTTCGGGTCAGCACACTGCCTGTTGGGTTGCACGGTGAGTTGAGAATGATGGCTTTTGTTTTTGCATGGATTGCCTGCCGGAGCTTTCGCAAGTCCGGTTTGAAGTGGTGCTGAATGGATGTCGGAACAATCACCGGTCGTGCATCCGCCATCTTCACCATTTCCGGATAACTCACCCAGTACGGACTGAAGAACACGACCTCATCGCCTTTGTTGCAGATTGCCTGCAGAACATTGTAGATCGCCTGCTTCGCTCCGGAGGAAACAACGATCTGTTCTTTCTCGAAGTGCAGGCCATTATCGCGGGCAAATTTTCCCAGGATTGCGTCGCAGAGATCAGACGCGCCAACGTTTGGTGTGTACTTCGTGAAGTTCTGTTGGATCGCCTGAATCGCCGCCTCTTTGATATGGGCAGGAGTCGCAAAGTCAGGCTCGCCTGTTGTGAGATTGGCAATATCAACGCCGGCATCCTTGAGCTTCTTTGCCTTCGCCGACAGTACAAGAGTCTGCGATTCTTCGATGTCCTGAAGTCTATGCGATAATGTCAACATCACATTACTTGCTATTGCGAAGATTGAGTTTTTCCTGGAGGCGTCGGCGGACAGTGGGGGGAACGAAGCCAGACACGTCACCGCCGAGGCGGGCAACTTCCCGAACGATCGTGGAATTGAGGTATGTGTATCGGGCGTGCGGCATCAGAAACACGGTATCGATCGTGGAATCGAGTTTGCGATTGGTCAACGCCATCTGAAACTCAAACTCAAAATCCGACACGGCGCGCAGCCCGCGGACGAGCACCGTTGCTTTTTTCTGGCGCGCATAGGCAACCAAAAGTCCGTCGAAGATGTCCACAATGACTTTCTTGTTCCCATCGAAAACTTCTTTGATCATCTCCACCCGCTCTGTGTCTGTGAACAGTGGATTCTTGGTTGAATTGCGTGCGATGAGCACGATGACTTTGGAAAACAATTCGGTCGCCCGGTTTACCACATCAATGTGTCCGAATGTGATCGGGTCGAATGTGCCGGGATACACGGCAAGAGGTCGTTTCATGATTCCTCGTGTGATGCAACAGGATGTTCGAAGAATGTCACGACAGTTCTCCCGAAATGTTTCTCAGGCCCAGCGTGATACCCCGTTGTATTTTCAAACTTGAGTTCCTTTGTATGTTCAATCAACAGATACCCTGATGGCTTGACAAGGTGCGCGTTGAAGATCAGCTTTGGAATTTCCGCCGTCATGTCAAATCCATAAGGTGGATCCGCAAAGACCAGGTCAAATGACTCGCGGCAGCGGTGGACGAACGAGATCGCATCTGTTTCAATGATGTCGGCATCCGCCTCGCACCCGAGCATCACGAGATTCTTCTCGATGAACCCCGCAACGTCGCTGTCGTCTTCAACAAACGTAACATGCTGCGCGCCCCGACTCAGGGCTTCGATGCCTAAACTTCCGCTGCCGGCAAAGAGATCGAGCACCCGTGCTCCATCGAGATCGATTCTATTTGCGAGCATGTCGAACAGTGTTTGCTTCACCCGATCTGTCACCGGGCGGACAGTCAGATCGCCAACCGTTTTGAGTATTCTTCCTTTGTACAAACCGCTAATTACACGCATGTGCACACCAAGGTAGATAAATGACGCTGCAATGTCCACATGGAAATCATTCGCGCAACGCCGCGCCCACAGCTGCCGCGAAGCGATAGGGAGCAAGAGTAAGATCGCTATTGCCGCGGACAGAGTAGACAATGTCGATGGTGCGAAATGGATTGAGCGCTTCGATGGGAAGCGACGAGGCGTTTCTCATTCTCATCAGAAGTGTTCGGTCGAGATGCGTACCATATACGGTGATGGACGAGAGGCCCCGTGTGTTTCGGGAAAGATCGCGAATGCAAGCGACAACGTCATCGGGGGTTTCCACAACGAGGGTTGAATACGACTCGAGATCGTTATAGCGAATCAAACTGACATCGAGGTGCCGCGGTTTCGTGCAGATCAGTGCGACATATTTGTTTGCCGTTTCCGGATAGTTCGCACGCAGTGCAGTGTCAGCGCTGAAATGATCGACGTCGACAAGATCAAGCGGCATCTTGAGCCGCGTTGATGAATGTCGGAGCTTCTGAATGAGGTCACGTCGAATCGCGACCATCAATATCTCATCGTGCACCTGACCATCTTTTTGTGTCAACACGTGCATGTCGGAGATGAAACTGCCGCGCGGAACATCGGGAAAGTACTTTTCCAACTCCCATTGAATGTGTTCTTCTATCTGGGCACGTGACGCGCTTGTTGCAACGGGAATAGTATTAATGAACATCAGCGAAGAATCAACAGCCAGACGAAGGTGATCGACGTTTGATTTGCTGGTCGCAACAAACTGGGACAGTCGTTCGACGAACTCATCAACGCCCGGCGTATCGTCGCCTGCGTAGGCGAATAATGTGCTCTGCCATTCGGCGGCAGCTTGCAGCGTGGCAGATCCGCCTTCCAGTGTCAAGAGAAGGGCTTGTGCGAGTTGGTCGCTGAGATTTAGGCCGAGAACCGTCTTTTTCATCATGCAACAAGTAAAGAGGAGAGCAGAAGAATCTTTGCTGTTAAGGCATTCGTTACGGTGCAAATATGCGAAAAAATGTCACTTCATTCAACAAATCAAATATCGTGTTTTCGAAGGAGAGCCTGCACAACTGTGTTGGCTCCTGTTCTTTTGGGATTCGTAGAGAGCATCACTCAAACCACGTTCCTCGCCGATGGAAATTCATTGACACTGCCTTGAATGTTCCTCCTTGTATTTTGTACAATAGGTTTGATTCAGGGTCGAATACTGTTTCCCTTCACCGATCACACCTGTAATGATCGGTCACTCCTCACCTGACTGCATCCTGTAACCTTAGCATTAGTCATCGGTTCACAAGTTACTCATCAACCTTCCGACTTTCCGCTTCTCATGGCATGATGCATGAACTTTCCACGCGTGTCGAAAATCGGGAGGAATCGGATGAGACAATTTTGTGTGCTGTTGACGCTCTGCCTGCTTACTGCAACGTCAGGTGCCTACGCGCAGGTGTCGTATGATGACGTTGCGGTCATCATTAATACGAACAGCTCGGCATCCCGGATCATCGGTCAGTACTTCAGCAGCAGGCGAAGTATACCCGCCGGCAATTTGATTTTCGTGCAGGTGGACACGACCGAGGAAATCGATAGCGTGCAGTTCAACCTGTTGCGCTCACAGGTGGAGTCCTTTCTGGTTCTCAACAATTTGCAGAACTCCATCAACTACCTGGTGACGACAAAAGGCGTTCCGCTCAAAGTCAATCGCGGAGCAACTTTCTCACAGACATCCCCGTCTTCCTCTGTCGAGAATGAGTTGATGCTGATTCTCGGTACGTACAGCTCGTACATCGGCGGAGCCGGTCCGCAAATGTCGCCATACTTTTACCAGAACGCGCATTTCTCTCGCGCGGCATACGGTGTCTATTTAGTGACTCGGCTCGACGCGTATTCAGTACGGCAAGTGCTCGACTTGATTGATAGAAGTGGTCCGGGCAGGCAAGTGGATTCAACGTGTCCGTTTTTGTTTGACCAGGATCCATCGTGGAGTTCTCCACTGAACACGTACATGGCAAGAGCAAAGACTGCACTCGATGCCAAAGCAAAAGTAAGCGTACTCGACGCATCAACAACATATGTGACGAATCGCCAGAACGTGCTGGGGTACATGAGTTGGGGAAGCAACGATCATTATCAGCAGTTGTACACGCAAAACGCAATTCCGCACAACACGTACGTGCCGGGCGCGATCGCCGAGACGTATGTGTCGACGTCAGGACGATCTTTCGATGATCCGCCGAGCTATGGACAGTCATTGGTTGCAGACCTCATTGCCGAAGGGGTGAGCGGAGTAAAAGGCTACGTTTACGAGCCTTACTCCAACGCGATGGCACACGCCTACCTTCTATTTGATCGGTATGTGTCAGGGTACAATCTCGCGGAAAGCTACTTCATGGCGTCACTCTTGGTGTCATGGATGGATGTTGTTGTGGGCGATCCAAAAACATCGATCACATTCACACAGGGGGCGCTGCCGGTGCAACTGGCCGGGTTCGCAGCTTCGGTTATGCCGCAGACGAATTCGATTTTCTTTTCCTGGAGAACGGTCACTGAGACGAACAACTTTGGCTTCTACGTTCAGCGTGCCGATACTGCCACCTCAGTCTTTGCAGATGTGCCCAACAGCTTCGTTGCCGGTCACGGAACGACGTTGACGCCACGACAATATTCCTGGACATATACAAGCGCCGTCGTTGGAACGATGTATTACAGAATCAGACAAGTCGATCTCGATGGTTCAATGCACTTTGGCGAGCCGATAGTCGTCACCAACAATACTCTCACCAGTGTCGAGAGCGAGGGCCTCATCCGGGAGTTTATGCTCGCTCAGAACTATCCCAATCCGTTTAATCCAACCACGACCATTCGTTTTGCAATACCCGAAGGTGCGAGTGGCCGAACGATGCTCCAGGTGTTCGATGTGAATGGCAGGGAAGTCGCTACGCCTGTTGACGAAGAACTTCACGCGGGAGAGCATTCGATGGTCTTCGACGGTCAAGGCCTTTCCAGCGGAACGTATTTCTATCGCCTCCGAGTGGGACATCTTACAGCATTGAAGAGATTTCTTTTGCTGAAATAGGAAGCTTGATAGTTGCACGCGTGATTTTTGCTGAGACATATCACAAGACGCGGAAGGCGTTGAACAAGTGGTCGCGCCTCTTTTGAATAGAAACTTGACGACTTGGTCCTTCCGTGGGTGTGCCCAGTTTCAAAGGCTCTCGTCCATGCCTCCAATCTGGATTCTCCAGCCTATCGTATAACCTGTGCAACTTCCGGGGCGGGTTGTTAGTTTACCCGTTGGCAGGTAACGTACAACCTTACCGTTCATTTACATAGAGTTCCATGTCATCTCCCTTTTGTGGTCCGACAGAGGATACGAATGCGTTTTCGTTTTTATCACATCAAACGATACAATCCACTAATCAATCCACGAGGAGGCATGGCATGAGCAGGACGTTACAAACGGTTGCGGGGAGCGTTTTCGTAGCAGTGTTCGTTATCGCACAGGCTTGGGGGGCGCACACAAATTTCAAGGCAACGTTGAACGGCCAGCAGGAGGTTCCTGTGGTTGTAACCACAGCAACGGGCACCGGGGCGTTTACACTAACCAACACCGGCGGGCTGGTCTACATTATCACGGTGAACGGGCTTAGCGGAACGATCTCCGCAGCACATTTCCATATTGGTGCAGCCGGAGTGAGCGGGCCCGTGGTTCAACCCATCTCGTTTACAGGCACGTCTGCATCCGGAACGTGGAGTTCCATTCCCGACTCACTCATTGCCGCGTTGTTTGCAGGAAAGTTGTATGTCAATGTTCACACGGCAGCAAACCCCGGCGGTGAGATTCGCGGACAGGTTGTGCTCAGTTCGGGCACCGCGCTTTCGGCAACCCTCGAAGGTTCACAGGAAAGCCCGGCTGTGGCAACAACAGCCAAAGGAACCGCGACGCTTTCTCTCTCGAGCGTCGGGGGGACGGCGCTGTCGTATGCCTTGACCGTGAATGGTCTGAGCGGAGCAATGACGGGAGCGCACTTTCATGTCGGAGCGGCGGGCGTCAATGGCCCGGTCGTAAAAAACATCCTCCCTGACTTTGTCGGGAATACCGCTGTTGGAGTTTGGAGAACGACAGGCACAGGGGCTCTTGCCGAATCCACAATTGTTCAACTCTTGACCGGTGGCTTGTACCTGAACGTGCATACGGCTGCAAATCCGGGCGGAGAGATTCGCGGACAAGTGAATGTGAACGCGGGTATTGGATTCACTGCGGCCATGGATTCAGCGCAAGAGGTTCCTTCCAACACGTCAACAGCAAAAGGTACTGCCTCCCTTACACTTACAGAATACGGACTTGTCTACAGAGTTACGGTCAGTGGACTTACCGGCTCGATCTCCGGGGGATATTTTCACAACGCGGCCGCCGGAACGAATGGTCCGGTCGTGCGCACGTTGACGTTTGTGAACAACACCGCAACCGGCGTGTGGAAGAGCAATGACCCAGAGCCATTCTCTCCAACACTGTTGCGTGAGCTGCTTGCCGGCAATATCTATCTCAATGTGCACACTGCTTCGTTTCCCGGCGGAGAAATTCGCGGGCAAGTACTGCCGAAGAATGGTTCGGGTGCGACGGCGAGATACACAAGTCAGGCTGAAGTTCCCGCTCTGACAAATACGGCAACAGGAACTGCAAGTTTGGTGGTAACACCAACAGGAGTTGCCTACAACATTACCGTGAATGGACTCAGCGGTGCAATCACAGGGGCGCATTTTCACAGGGCGGCCATGGGTGCCAACGGTTCGGTTGTTCGCGACATCAGGCCCACATTCAGCGGAAACACTGCAAGCGGTGTGTGGGGTTCGTCGGATGTAACGCAACCATTCACTGATTCATTACGTGCTGCGCTGTTTGCCGGGCAATTGTATTTGAACGTTCACACCGCAACGAATCCGGGAGGAGAAATTCGTGGGCAGGTGTTGATGGATGCGGGGGCGGGATTGCGCGCGCTGATGACGGACAAGCAAGAGAACCCGCCGCTCACAAACACCGCGACGGGCACGGGAAGCTTCACGCTCACGCGTGGAGGACTTGCATACAATATTTCAGTAGACGGTCTCAGCGGTGCGATCACCGGTGCACATTTTCACATTGGGTACGCTGGCGCCAATGGCCCGGTTGTGTACAGCATTGGACCGACAGCGGTCGGCACTAACATCACAGGATACTGGCCAACGCCAACGCTTGTCGATTCGCTCGTGGTTGCGTTGATGACTGGAAGAATTTATGTCAATGTGCACACTGCGACAAATCCGGGCGGTGAAGTACGCGGACAGCTTTTGCCCAGTGAGGGAACGGGGTTCACCGCGCAATTTACAAGCGGGCAGGAAGTGCCTCCGAATTCCTCAACTGCGACCGGAGCTGGAGTTGGCACGCTGACCGACGCAGGCTTAACGTACCACGCAACAGTCGATGGCCTGAGTGCCACGATGACCGCAGGGCATTTCCATAATGCAGCAGTGGGCGTTAACGGACCCGTTGTACGGACGACTCCCTACACCGGCGCCACCGCGATTGGCGCATGGCGCAGTATTGACAGTCAACCGTTGACGACTACGTTGATGAGCGAATTTCTTGCTAATAATCTCTACTTGAATGTGCACACGTCCACATTTCCGGGCGGCGAAATTCGCGGGCAAGTAAGGACGGGCAGTATAACCATCCTGAGCGTGAATCCGGTTTCTTCGACCGTACCGGAACGCTTCAACGTCTCGCAAAACTACCCGAATCCATTCAATCCATCCACTACAATCCATCTTGACATTCCTGCGGCAGCAAGGGTGAGTGTTACTGTGTACAACATTCTTGGCAAAATTATGCAGACGCTTGTCAGTCAGGATTTGTCAGCGGGGAGTTATGACGTGAAGTGGGATGCGAGTGCAATGGCCAGCGGAGTGTACTTCTACAAAGTGCGCGCGGGAAGTTTTGAGCAGACGAAGCGGATGATGCTTGTGAAGTAAGAGTGTAACAGGTGCGACAAGCCCGTCCAGCGAGGTCCGCCGGGCGGGCTTGATTTGTTTTTCTGCGAATACCGGAGTTGCATCCTCAGATCAATGCGTCGTAACTTCTTTGTAGCTTCTCTATCGTGCCACCGAAGTTCTTAAGCTTCTCATTCTCCTTCTCCACAACTTCTTTGGGGGCCTTGTCAACAAAGCTTGCGTTATTCAGCTTTGCCTGAACGCTTTTCAAGAGTCCCGATACGCGATCTATTTCTTTCTGCAGTCGTGCCTTCTCGACTTCGATGTCGATCAGGCCTTCCAATGGTACGAAGAGTTCTTCTCCCTGTACAACTGCGCTTGCCGACGGCTTCGGACGCGAGGAGTCTTTGATAAAGGAAAGAGAGGAAACTCTGGCAAGGCGTCTGAAGTATCCCGCATACGGTTCAACGCTCTCAGAGGTTCGTGCGTCGCCGAGTTTCATGTGCAGGGCGATCTCTTTGGATGGGGCAATGCCCATCTCGCCACGAATGTTGCGAATCGACTCGATCACATTCTGGACAAACACTATCTCTGATTCACGATGCTCATCGATGAACGTTTTGTCGGGCGTTGCCAAAGGCGCCCGCATGATCGATTGCTTGGGCTGGCGTTGGCGGATGTGCTGCCAGAGTTCTTCACTTACAAACGGCATGATAGGATGAAGCAGGCGCAATGCCGCGTCGTAAATGTCGAGCGCACGCGAGACGACAGCCTGCTTCACATCGATTGGCTCGTCGCCGTAGAGTCGCGACTTGATAATATCCACATAACAATA
>CAYJNF010000090.1:3060-10228 GCA_964370915.1 uncultured Chitinophagales bacterium | reverse complement strand
TTCACAATATATTCCCCTCATGATCAACGTTGGCCTTGCACAATGGGGGAATAGACACCTTGATGTCGCCCGCGAATTGTTCCAACGCGTCGAGATCGCGGATCTGGGCGAAACGTTGACCGAATCATCCGTGATCTGCAGGGTGGCAACTCACGACTCAGTAAATTGCGACGCGCTCCTACGCTATTTTCTTTCTTCTCCGTCTGATTCTCAACGCGTTGTTCTGCTCGATTCCATGTCGCAAAACCCTGATGGTTATTGGCTCCCGATCTACCTGAAGGGAAGAGTGTTGATGCGATTGGAGCGATGGGAACAGGCATTGCTTTCGTTACGACAGCTTGATCAGGGATTGCCGGAGCCGATACTTGAAGCACAACGTCTGAAGACGATGGGGTTCGCGTTGTTCCGTTTGAAGCGATTCGAAGATCCAAAGAGAATGTACTGGCAATCGCTCAACTTCGTGCACTCCGAAGTCGCCCGGAACGAAGTGAACGACTGGGTGGATCGTTGCAACTGGATGAGCATCCATCTTGAGCGAGCCAGATGAACCTTCCGGATGCAAACCGAGCTCCTGTTGCGCGCATGAACGTCGCACCCTATTGATGCGGGCAACACGCAGCGCAGCCATTCATGGTTTTTCCCTCCATTTTTCCTACATTCTTATGACATCATTCCAACGGAGTCTATTCCATCACCTAATCTTCCACAATGATTCTTACTGACCAGCGCATACTCGAAGAGATGGAAAAGGGGACAATCGTCATTGCTCCTTATGACAGGAAATTCCTCGGCTCAAACTCATACGATGTTCATCTCGGCAAATGGCTGGCGACGTACAAGAATGACATCCTTGATGCGAAGGTGCATAACCAGGTCGAGCATTTTGAAATTGCAGAGGAAGGATTGATTCTTCTTCCTCACCGGTTGTATCTCGGTGTCACGGAAGAGTACACGGAAACGCATGCCCATGTACCGTTCCTTGAGGGCAAGAGCAGCATCGGTCGGTTGGGCATTGACATTCACGCGACGGCGGGAAAAGGCGACATCGGCTTCTGCAACACCTGGACGCTGGAGATTTCCGTCAAGCAACCGGTGCGCATCTATCGCGGAATGCCGATTGGCCAGTTGATCTATTTTGAAGTCGATGGCGAAGTGCTAACCAGCTACAAATCAAAAGCCTCGGCCAAGTACAACGAACGAACGAATAAGCCCGTTGAGTCGATGATGTGGAAGAATTTTTTGAAATGATGAGATCAAAAGCTTCACCGCCAAGACGCCAAGGACACAAAGATCACGAATGTCGCGAAAGAGGCAGGTTCATCCGCCTTCGTTCGTGAATTATCATGCCAAGGAGCTTTAAGGAGGAACCATGAGAACGAAAGTTGGAGTTGTGCTTTTCTTGTTGCTGCCTGCACGCTTACTCGCAGGCGAAATATTTGGAAGCATTACGGAGAATGGAAAGCCGGTTGGCGAGAACGTGAAACTGGAGATTACCGCGGCCAACAAGACCACGTACACCGATTCCACCGATAAGTTTGGCGCGTATCGCGTGTTCGTGAAGGAAAAAGGAAAGTGTACCGTCACCCTGTTCTACAAAGATCAAACGTTGTCCGCCGAGTTGTTCTCGTACGACAAATCTCTGCGGTATGATTGGATACTTGAGGCGAAGGAAGGGAAGTACGCGCTCAGGAGGAAATGAGCATGGCTGAAACGACCCCCGAGAAGAAAGCGTGGTGGGAGAAGGCGAGCGTTGTGCTCCAATCCAGCAGCGGACTGATCACGGCGATTACCGTTGCCATCATCGGGATGATTGGGTCGAACTATTTGAAGGAGCGCGAGCTTGCCGAGACGCAGTCGCGCGAGCGATTGCAGGCCGCCGAAACAAACGTCCGCATTTACACCGAGCTGATGAGCAAGCGCGAAGAGGCCGAGAGTGCGTTGCGAAAAGATATGTTCGTCTCGATCATCCAATCGTTTCTCCGCCCGGCCTCGGCGTCAATGGACGAGAAGGTGCTCAACATCGAGTTACTCGCGTACAACTTCCATGAATCCCTCAATCTGAAACCGCTGTTTGTCTATCTTGAAAAAGAAATCGGCCGCAGCAAAGATTCCCAGCGCAGCGATTACCTCGACCGTTTGCACAAAGTTGCCATGGAGATCACGCGAAAGCAAATGCTTGTTCTCGAAAGCGCCGGACAAAAAATCGACCGGATCGTCGACTTTGAGACTCTCAAAAATACTCCCGGGGGAATTGCCATTGACGGCGCGACAATGAAGGTGGATGGAATCGAGCGTGAGTTCAGTATGGTTGTGCTTGAGGCCGATCAGAAGACCAAAGAAATGAAGATGCGCCTCGAAATCCGTACGCCGATTGATTCTGCACGTCTTGAAACAAACGCGGCGGAGTTCTGGGTGGGGCTCTACGACTTCCCAATGATCGACAATACCCGTCTATCAAACGATCAGCGCTGCTCGGTTGTGATTAATGCATTCGACACGGAGAGCGCCGACATTACGCTTGGCTTTTTTCCGGGGTCATACGCCAGTTTGAAGGAGAAGCCGTATTATCAGGAAGTCGTGCAAAAGCTGATGAAAACCAACTCAACTTACGGCACAGGAAATAAATGATGGCACGTTCGACGACCCTGACGAAGTTCCTCAAGTCGTTACTCTGTGTTCTCGTTGCGTCCACTCTCTTATCGTGTGCGAAGAAACCGGTTGATGTCTCGACAAGAGTTCTTCGACTTGACTACCCGGCAGAACTTGGCGTTGTGCGGCGTGAGCTGTGGGGATGGACACCCGGCGACCGGACATTGCCCGATCACACGATCAACAGAATCACCATTCATCATGGCGGAGAAGATTTTCCGGCGGACAAAGACGTGCTCGACTACCTTCCGAAGTTTCAGATATGGTGCCGCGATGAAAAACCGTGGATCGACATTCCGTATCACTTCATTATCGATCTGAAAGGGAGCATCTACGAAGCCCGGCCCATCAATCTTCCCGGCGAAACAAACACGACCTACGATCCGTCGGGTCACGCGTTGATGTGTGTGTTGGGGAACTACGAAAATCAGATCATCAGCAAAGACCAGCTGAATGCTGTCATCGGCCTCACGGCATTCTTAGCAAAACGATTTTCTGTTCCCGCTGATTCGATACGAGGACATAAAGATTATGCCGAGACACTGTGTCCGGGCAAAGACCTCTATCGGTATCTGCAAGATGGAACGATTGTGAACGCGGTTCGGGAAAAACTCACGCCTCAATGATTTCAATGACTCAACAAAGGAAAATCATGTCACAGCTTCTCCGACGAATCGGATTCATTTCCATGATCCTGTCAGTTCCAGTGTTGTTCGCGAAAGCGGGTCGCCCGCTCGAACTCGCCGACATGTTCAACATAAAGCGCGTTTCCGAACCGGCAGTGTCACCCGACGGCAAGTGGATTGTCTACACACTCACCACGCCGGATGTTGCTGCGAACAAAACGTTCTCTGATTTGTGGATTGTCTCAACCGAAGGCGGCGCACCGCGCCAGCTTACAACCGATCCTGCAGCCGACAGACATGCGGCATGGTCGCCCGACGGCCAGGTGATAGCGTTCGAGTCCGCACGCTCGGGCGGATCGCAGATCTGGCTCATGAAACCCGACGGCAGCCAACAACGGCAATTCACACGCATTGCAACGGAAGCGTCAACGCCTGTCTGGTCGCCCGACGGTAAGATGCTCGCGTTTGTTTCGGATGTCTTTCCGGAGTACTCGGAACTCTCCTTTGCAGTCAGCGACTCGCTGAACAAGATGAGGCTCGACCAATTGGCGAACGGGAAAGTGAAGGCAAAAATAATCACCCAACTCTTTTACAGAAATTGGGACTCGTGGCTCGACGGAAAACGCCAGCACGTGTTTGTGCAGGGCGTTGAAGCAGGCGATCCGTTTGATGTCACGCCCGGCACCCATGATGGCGTGCCGAGGTCGATGACGTTCAACTCGGGAGTTGAGTTCGGTTTTTCTCCCGACAGCAAAAATATCATCCACACGATGTCGCCCTTTACCACACGCGAAGAAGCATGGACAACGAACTACGATATCTGGATTGTGCCGCTCGACGGGAAGCTGCCGCGGCGCATCACATCCAATGGCGCCGCCGACGGGTGTCCGCGATATTCACCCGACGGGAGATATGTTGCGTATCGTGCGCAATCAACGCCCGGCTATGAGGCCGACCGTTGGCAATTGATGGTCTTCGATCTCGCAACGGCCGAGCCGAGAAGTCTGACGACAAACTTCGATTCGCATATCGAAGAGTTTGCCTGGTCAAAGGACGGGAAGACAATTTACTTTGCTGCGGAAGAGCAAGGGCGCAAGCCCATCTGGTCCGTGTCACTGACAGGCAACGACGTGAAAAAGGTTTTCGATAACGCGACGAATCAAAGTCTCAGCGTGACGACATCGTCAATCGTGTTTGCGCACGTGAGTGCCGTTCGTCCGTCGGAACTGTACGCCGTAGATTTCAACGGACAGAATTTCAGAAAAATCACGGGCGTCAATGATGAGTTGTTCGCTTCGATAGATATTCCACAACCGGAAAGTATCTGGTTCACCGGTGCCGGCGGCACGAAGGTACAGTCATGGGTGTGCAGACCTCCGAAAACGGTTGCCGGGGCAAAATATCCCCTTGTGTATCTCGTGCACGGGGGGCCGCAAGGGGCGTGGATGGACTCATGGTCCTATCGATGGTGTCCCGCGTTGTGGGCCGCACAGGGCTACGTGGTGATGGCGCCGAATCCGCGCGGCAGCACCGGCTTTGGCCAAAAGTTCACCGATGAGATCAGCGGCGATTGGGGCGGCAAGGTATTTGTCGATTTGATGAAAGGACTTGACTACGCCTGCAAACTTCCGGATGTTGACAGCACATTGAAAGCAGCAGCCGGGGCTTCATTCGGGGGCTACATGATGAACTGGTTCCAGGGACACACGGGCAATAGGTTTAAATGTTTTGTCACGCATGATGGCGAGTACAATGCGTTCAGCATGTATGGCACCACGGAAGAAATCTGGTTTGATGAATGGGAACACGAGGGGACTCCGTGGGACAATCCTGCCAACTATGAAAGGAACTCTCCGCATACATACGCGAAGAATTTCCGAACGCCAACTCTCATCATTCATAGTGAAAAAGATTATCGCGTGCCTGTGACTGAAGCAATGCAATACTTCACCACACTTCAACGCAAAGGCATTCCGTCAAAATTCCTCTACTTCCCCGATGAAAATCATTGGGTCCTGAAACCGGCAAACAGTAAGCTGTGGCATGAGACGGTGTTTGAGTGGCTGAAGACGTATTTGAAAAAGGGAGACGCTGTGGACTAGAGTCGATAGAGTCTGCTAAATCTGTGTAGTCTGGTAAGTCTTCGGGACGAGACAGACTACACAGACTTCATGGATTCATTTCTTTCGCGGTAGTATGAACTGAACAACGATTGAGAATGAAGATTGCGTGAACTGCATGTCGCCCGCAAACCGATACGTTGATAACGCACGCAGCACTTCTTCACTGCAACCGCCTTCGACTCCCTCTTTGATTTTCAGCTCCGCAACGTTTCCATTCTTGCTCAAGACAACCTCTGCGTGAACAGTTCCTTCAATCCGTTTCTTCACAGCTTCGTTCGGATACTGTATCAGCTTCTTCAATCCCTCAGGTCCCTGGACAACAAGCACCGTTGGCTTCCTGACAATTTTTGGAAGCTCGGTAGCATTCTTCTTGACCTCGGAGGTTTTGGGAGCGAGTTTGAATTTGAATGGGACAGTAACCCAGCAGTCCACGGGTTTGTCCTTGATGTATGCCGGCGTGAACGTGAATTTGCGCGCCGCGTCAATTGCCGACTTGTCAAAAAGCTCGTTCGTTGATTTCTGCACGACGACCTGCTTCGCTTCGCCTTGTGCCGAGACCCAGATCTTCACCCAAACAGTTCCTTCCGCACCGGTGCGCACTGCGACTTCAGGATACTCGGGATTTGCGCGCGATTTGAGAGTCGGTTGAACGTCCAATGTGAGCGAATCGCGTGGAGGCGTTTCCGTTTGCTGCGACGAATTGTTGAGCAAGACCGGATACGTATCGGCTTTGCGCTGTGCGCTGCAAATCGCTGAACTGATGAGTATCACTATCGATATGATGAAAGTAGTTTTCATTCTTCCTCCGAGAAGATTATTGAGATGAAGCAACACTGTAAGTTTCCTGCACCTCTACAGGTTGCAGACCGACGACATAGATTACTTTTTGAGGAGGCGGATCCTGCGTCGAGCGAAGCGATTGCCACACGGTCATGACACTCGCAAGAACTACGATCACGACGGCAATTGCCACAGCAAATGTCGGAACCGCAATCCGCTGTTTCCATTGATGAGGGAAGGTAAATCGCGACGCCGTACCCCGGACTCTCTTCTTCAGCGGCATACTCAGAACTCGTTCATCCAATTCTGCAGGAACGACGACATCCCGGGTCGTCCCGAGTGTCGAGCGAATCTCCAGCGAGGTTCGAAAGAACAACCTGCATTCCTCGCACTCATGAAGATGCCGGAACGCCAGGCGCATCTCATCATCAGTCGCTGCGCCATCGACCAGAAGGCTCATCGCTTCCTGATACTTCTCGCAGTTCATTGTTCGCTCCTTTCACGGAAGAATGGTGCCGCCCTCTTCGCAAGTGCGAGTCGCGCCTTGTGCAGTCGCGATTTGACCGAGCTTTCTGTTGAGGACGTAATCCCGGCAATCTGTTCATACGAAAACTGTTCATACTCACGCAGCAACAACACCTCACGATATTCCGCTTTCAGATCGTTCATCAGCTCGCGAACAATCTCCGAAGTATTCTTCTTTGTGAGAAGCGAAAGCGGTGTCTCATTGTCCCAGGCATCGTCAAGTACGCCATCTGTCTGTTCTCTCTTTTTGCGCATCGCCATGAATGCCTCGTTGCGTGCAATGCGAAAGATCCACGATTGGAATGACTCGGCGTTCTCAACAGTGTGCACACAATTGCAGATCTTGAGAAACGTGTCGTGCACAGCATCTTCCGCCTTCGCCTCGACCTTCAGCATGCCGAGACAAAACGCGTACAGCCGTGTCCGGTAGCGCAAGTAGAGTGTTGCGAGTGCATCCCTGTTGCC
>CAYJNF010000090.1:0-3050 GCA_964370915.1 uncultured Chitinophagales bacterium | reverse complement strand
TGTTGCCTTCGCGAATGCGTGCGAGCAGTTGTTCGTCAGTTTGAGGTTGGCTCATGAGTGTTCTCACCTAGCAAGATGCACAATGCGTCAAAAAGTTGCTCATCTCTGTTTGAGTTTGTCGGAGAGGGGATTTGTTTGAATTGCTCAGGAAAGCCGCGGGTTTTCGACGGAATTCCGCCTTGAAATCCTGCCCGAATCAACCTATCTTGTTCCCCATTCCGAAGCCATGACTCGGCATGTGTTGCGAGAACTTCGGATGAAAACGCCACTCCCCGGCACCACCACAGTTTTATCAATCACTAATCGAAGGAACACGCATGCCAACGGAAGTTAAGGCCGTACTCGCTCAACTTGGATTGAGAAACCTTGGCGATGTCTACTCCAATCTCTCGACGCCACGTTTGTACGAAGAAGTCGTGCGGCGACGTGAGGGTTGGATTTCACATCTTGGTCCGATGGTGGTTCACACGGGGCATCATACGGGCCGCTCACCCAACGACAAGTTCATCGTGCGGGAACCATCGAGTGAGAACACGATTGCCTGGGGCAAAGTGAATCGTCCGTTTGAGCAGGCAAAATTCGATGCACTCTACGCGAAGATGTGCGCGTATTTCCAGGGACGCGATGTGTTCGTCGCGCATTTGTTCGGCGGTGCCGACCCAACGTATCGCATTCCGGTTCGCGTGATCACTGATTACGCGTGGCATAATATGTTTGCGCGTAACCTGCTTATTCAACCCGAAGAGCCTGTGGTTCATACATCGCCCGATACATGGACAATCATTGACTCGCCCCGCTTCCATGCGTCACCCGACGTGGACGGCACGAATTCGGAAGTGTTCATCATCATCAACTTTGCGCGCAAACTGGTGATTATCGGCGGAACAAGTTATGCGGGCGAAATCAAGAAATCCGTGTTTACGATTCTCAACTACCTGCTGCCCGACAGCGGTGTGATGCCGATGCACTGCTCGGCAAATGTCGGCAAGGCTGGCGACACCGCACTGTTCTTCGGACTTTCGGGGACGGGCAAGACAACTCTTTCCGCGGATCCGTTGCGCAGCCTGATTGGCGACGATGAACATGGTTGGACGGATAGCGGCGTCTTCAACTTCGAAGGTGGATGCTATGCAAAAGTCATCAGGCTTTCCAAGGAAGCCGAGCCTGACATTTATCAAACGACCCGCATGTTCGGGACCGTGTTGGAGAATGTGATTCTTGATTCCAACTCACGACACGTCAATCTCGACGATGGTGCACTTACGGAAAATACGCGTGCGGCATATCCGATCACGCACATTCGTAACATCGTCGAGTCGGGGATGGCGGGCCATCCGAAAAACATTATCATGCTAACATGCGATGCATACGGCGTCATGCCTCCGATTTCGAAGCTCACACCCGCGCAGGCGATGTATCACTTCCTTTCCGGCTACACCGCCAAAGTTGCGGGCACCGAAAAAGGCGTGACCGAGCCGCAGACAACATTCAGCACCTGCTTCGGCGCACCGTTCATGCCGCTGCCGCCGACGGTCTATGCGAAGTTGCTGGGCGAGAAAATCGCAAAGCACAAAGTCGATTCATGGTTGGTGAATACCGGTTGGAGCGGCGGCGGGGTGGGAGTTGGTGCAAGAATGAAGATCGGATACACACGCGCCATGGTGACTGCGGCGCTCAACGGTTCGCTTGCGGATGTTGCGACTGTGCAGGATCCGATTTTTGGATTGAATGTCCCAAAGTTGTGTCCCGGTGTACCGGAAGAAATTCTGAATGCGCGCAACACGTGGACAGACAAGGCGGCGTATGACGCGAAGGCAAAAGACCTCGCGCAGAAATTCAAAAAGAATTTTGAGCAGTTTGCTACGTCAGCCACACCGGAAGTGCGTAGCGCGGGGCCGAAGTAATAACTCATCCTGAGCGAAGCGAAGGATCAGACATCAGATATCAGATATCAGAGATCTGATGTCAGTTCTGGAGAACCTGCTTGAACTTCGGGGTGTATTTCTTGATTTTCTTCACCAAGTGAAGAATCTCGTTGTTGGGTAAGTTGCCAGATTCTTCGGCCGCTTCGTTCCCTCAGAATTGAGAAAGACCATGAACAAAGAAAAATACAAAATCTGGGGCACAGACATCGACCCCGAAGCGAAGGCGCAGATGGAAGCCGCGATTTCGCTGCCCATCGCAGTGAGCGGCGCGCTGATGCCTGACGCACATGTTGGGTACGGCTTGCCCATTGGCGGCGTGCTTGCAACAGACAACGCAGTTATCCCTTACGGCGTCGGCGTTGATATTGCCTGCCGGATGATGATGACAATCTTCGATGCTCCGTCCAAGCTTGTGCGTACAGAAGAAAACCTGTACAAGAAGGCAATCGAGGAGAACACCCTCTTTGGTGTTGGAGGCGAATGGAAGCATAGAAAGTCGCACGATGTAATGGACGAAGATTGGAACGTCTCGCCGGTGACGCGCGAAATGAAAGACAAAGCTCATCGTCAACTGGGAACATCCGGGTCGGGCAATCACTTTGTCGAGTTTGGTGAGATTGTGTTTGAGGAACCTGCGCTCGGCATTCCGGCGGGTTCGTACCTCGCATTGCTGTCGCACAGTGGCAGCCGCGGCACGGGCGCGCAGGTCGCCGATTACTATACGCGCGTTGCCAAAGAGAAGCATCCCGAACTGATCGGCGCGGCGCGCAATTTGGCGTGGCTCGATGCGGATGAAGAAGGCGCAGAGTATTGGGCGGCGATGGAACTCATGGGAAAGTACGCGTCTGCCAATCACCACCTCATTCACGACGCAATCATTCGCGATCTCAAACATGCTGTGCTGAAGCAGGTGGAGAACCATCACAACTTTGCGTGGCGCGAGAAGCACGGCGGACGCAACGTGATTGTGCATCGCAAGGGCGCAACGCCGGCGGGCAAAGGAGTGCTGGGTATCATCCCCGGCTCGATGGGAACGCCGGGATTTCTCGTTGAAGGACTTGGCAGTGAAGAGTCGCTTACCTCGACATCGCACGGCGCGGGACGCCGCATGTCGCGCAAGCAGGC
>CAYJNF010000089.1:0-10301 GCA_964370915.1 uncultured Chitinophagales bacterium | reverse complement strand
ACCACCGAGAGAGCCGCGACAACATAATAGAAGTACTTGCTCGTCGCTTCTATCGGACGAAGGAGAGCAGCATCTTTGAACTCCGCGCCGGATGTTACCATTGCGTTAAGCATGCTTTTCACCTTCTGTGAGATAGTACACTTTCGGTTCTGTGCCGAGATCGTCAAGAAGGCGGAACGCCCTAGTGCTGCGGGCAAGATGAGACACTTGACTGTTTTCGTCTGAAAGGTCTCCAAAAACAATTGCTTTCGTGGGGCACACTTCAGCACAAGCCGTGTTGTACTCCCCATCCACAAATTCCCGGCCTTCCATTCGGACTTTCTCCCGTGCCTTCTGCAACCGGTGATGACAAAAAGTGCATTTCTCCACCACACCTTGCTGTCGCAGCGAAACATCAGGGTTGTGGATAAGCCCCATGCCTTCAGTCCATTCCGGCTCGTACCAATTGAAGACCTTTACACTGTACGGACACGCAGCCATGCAGTAGCGACAGCCGATGCACCGGGGATAGATTTGCGCAACGATGCCTTCATCGGATACATACGTTGCCCGCACGGGACAGACTTTTGTGCAAGGAGGATTATCGCAGTGCATGCAGAGACGAGGAATATATTTTGCCCGCACGTTCGGATACTCACCTTCAATCTCCGTTACTATTGTCATCCAGGCAAGTGCACGTCCTTGGGCGGCTTCTTCCGGCGATACGTACGGCACGTTGTTTTCTTCCTTGCATGCCGTAATGCACGCGCCGCAGCCTGTGCACTTATCAAGGTCTATCACCATTCCCCAACGAGACATACTATCCTTTCACTTCACATACACTCTCACTCCGGCGCTGAAGGCGGAGCCGTATCCCATTTGCACACCATTCACACGCTGCATCACCGGAAATTGATATGACGCATCAAACATCAGGAATGTCCCGATGCCGGCAACATAGTTCCAGAGCGATTGCACCCCAATGGAAAGCGCCGCTACATCACCACCTGAGTCATTTATCTTCATTCCATTCATCTCGTCTCTTGCGCTGTGCATTCCCTTGAGTCCAACGTATGGCAAGAAAGTCCCGACCGGCTCTGCATCAACCGGAAGCGCCGCCAGAAGAAATGCAACTTCATAGCTGAAGTTATTGCCGGCTTTGTGTTCATGTGCAGAGGTGTTCAGCCAATACATTGCATGTCCGTGAATCATGAACCACTTTTGTGTTTCGGTAAGAAACGCGAAGCCGAAGGCGTAATCAGTCGAGCCGCTTCCTAACTTCAGGTGATGCGGCACGTGAATTCCTTGAGCATCCTTCTCATCACTTTCCCCCGTAGCGACCTTGATCTTGCCAATGAGATCAACTCTTGCTTTGAATGGTGAGGAATCCGATTCTTCATAGATTGTGAATCCGTATTTTGCAAGGAACGCAATGTCACTGATACCGGAACTGGCCCGTTCTTGTCCATTCTCAGTCGATCGTTTTGTGGCATATGGGATTTCCGTGCCGATTGCAAATGTTGATGATTCCGTGATGTCTCCTGCGAGGGGAACGAGAACCGTGGTCAACAGCATAAGTTCTGAGCTTCTGTTTCCCGCCTTGTCGGGAATTGCTTTCCATCCACTGCGCAATCCTGATCTGTTTGCCGCTCCTAAAAAAACGCTGGAGTAGTTTCCCACCGCCTCGCTCGATGTGACATGCCATTGAGCGCAAAGTTCACCGAAGCCAAGCACTGCCTGAACCGCTACGGTTAGGAAAAGTCTCAAAATTATAGAACTATGATGTCCGAACACGTCAAACGTACCGAGTCTTCTGTCTCGTATTCCGCAATCGCCAATCCGAAATCCGCATTTATCAATCATGCCTTGTACACCTTCACTCGTGTTGAACCTATTGCAGTCACTCCGCTCAACGGGTCAGCTTCGGAAGCAAGAAGTTCCATGGGGTTCACGCCGTGCTGTTTTGCAAACCGACCAACGGTGTGTCCCATACCAAGTGGAATGCTCACCACATCCGACATCGCCCCGACAAACACTTTTGCTTTCGTCTTGAGTTTTCCGATGGAGGATTCGACCCACACATTGTCTCCATCGTTGATTCCCAACTTCGCTGCAGTTTCAGGATTGATTTCCACCCACGAATTCCATCGCTCATAATTTCGAAAGCCCACCATTTCCATCATCGCCGGCGTGTTTGCTGCGCTGCCGTCCATAAGTGTGTTCACGCGAAAGGGCTTGAGGTAAAGCGGAAAGAGTGACTCGTTGCCGGAGAAGGCTGCTTCTTCATAATGGGGTAAGAACATCTCGTCGCCTCTCGACTGGATGTTCAAAGCCTGTAGCAGTGATTCCAATTCCTCCGTTTCTTTCTTCGGCGCAGTCTTGCCGACTTGTTTTTGCAACGTTCGTTCGACGTGCTGCACATAAAACTCAAACTTCCCCGACTCTGTTTGAAACGTGTGCTGCAGAGGTCTTGGCAAACCGGATGTATCGAACCACCCACCATTTTCGACAAGCGACTTCCAGAACTCCTCAAACGTTTTCGGACCCGGATACCGCCAGCCTCGCTCTTTCAAATACCCCATCATCGCTTCTTCGAATGTTGCAGAGGCTATTGCACCTCTTCCAGACTTGAAAATTCCTTCAACAGCATGTTTCATCAGTGAGAGAAAATCGTCGAACGGGAAAGGCTGGGAAATGGGTGAGCCAAATTTCTTTGCCATCGCGATGATCACATCGCCAATATTCTTGGTGTCATGCAGTGGGTTCACAACCGGACGACGAAGCCCGAAGTGTGAGAATCCTACATTTGGAGCTCCCCATTCATCTCCCCATTGCTCCAGGTATGTATGCTCTGGCAATATGAGGTCTGCCATCTCAGTGCTCTCGCTGAAGAACGACCCAATACCGACAACGAACGGAACTTTCTCAAACGCCTTCTTCCAGAGAGATTGATTTGGAGATTCAAAGAGCGGGTTTGAGTTGTACAAAAAGAGGAGTTGCACATCGTACGGATGTCCGCTCAAGATATTCTTGGGAAGGGCGGAAGGTACATCGAAGGCAAAAGGAAATCGCGCCGTTCCCGCTTCATCAACTCTCCCTCGACGAAGGCTTGTTTCCGCTTCCTTGTCGAGAGACGGTTTTAGCAGCGATGCAAGCGGAGGTTCAGTGGCTTGAAGAACACCGCCAGCACGTTCGAGATTGCCAACAAGCACATTCAGACTATGAACGGCAAACTGCGTGTAGAGTCCATTGGAATACGCATCAGCACCTCTTCCGCACATCGCAACTCCAGGTTGGCTGGCGGCAAACCCGCGTGCGATGCGAAAGATGTCTTCGATGGGAACACCCGTGATCGTTGCGACTGCTTCGGGGTAGTAATTCTTCAATAGGAGGGAGCGAAATCCAAGATGCGATGTTCCGTTCTTATCTTTCCAATCATCGAATCCGAAAGTGAATTGCTCCACAAACGATTTGTTGTACAGTTCCTCCTGCACCAATACATAGGCGATGCCGAGCGCAAGCGCTCCTTCAGTGCCGGGATTGATGGGAATCCATTTGTCAGCTTTAGCGGCAGTGATAGAAAACCGCGGGTCAACGACGACGAGTTTTCCACGCACGCCATTCTTCCCCTCGCGCAAGTGGGAGTACATTCGATATTGCCAGACTGGTGCGCCTTCAGCTTCCAGGAGATCAGCGCCAAAACTCAGAACATAGTTTGTATTTGCGAGATCGAATACCGGAACGTCTTTCTCACCTTGCGTAAGAAGGAAAGGAAGAACCGCGTTGCGACGGTTGGACGTGTCGATATAGTTTGGCGTTCCGTACACCGTTAGGAATCTTTGAATCATCTCCTTTACCAGTCCTCGCGCTCCGCCATCAAGGAAAACAACCTTGTGTTGTGCATCTGCAGAGCGGAGACCATGCAGCTTCTCGATGATAGTGTCGAGCGCTTCATCCCACGAGATTGCCTTCCATTGTCGTGCGCCGCGCTCACCAATTCGTTTGAGTGGCGTCTTGATGCGATTGGGGGAGTAAAGGATTTGGAGACCGGCTTGTCCCGTTGGACAAAGCCCACCGCGATTGATGGGATAGAGAGGATTGCCTTCGATCTTGACGGGAATGTTATCCACCAAGCGCACACGAATGCCGCATCCGCTCGGACAGAGTTGGCAAACGGACGGAATCCAACTCTCGGCTCCGGGAATCAAGGGCTTCGTTGCGGTAGCAGCAACTTCACCTCTTGACCCCGCAGAGTGCAATGAATCAAAAGCCCAGCCTGCTGCCCCGGCGGATGCGGCAGTGAACCCGACGTATTTCAGAAACTCCCGGCGCTTGATTTGCATAAGTCACAACCCGTTCTCACCTATGACACATGAGACATTCGTTCGGATTCTCATATGCTGCTCTGTGGCAGTCAATGCATCCATCCATGTCCAGCTTCACTGTTTGCGTTGTTATGGAACCCACACTCTGCGCAACATCACCGTGGCATTGGGAACATTCAAGCTTTCCGGCTGCAACGTGTCGCTTGTGGGAGAACAAGACATGCTGAGGAACTTCATAGACTCGCTGCCATGGAATTTCCTCTCGAGCATTCACAAAGTGCAGAAGTTTCTGTTTCTCCGACGAGACGTACAGAACGTCCTCGTGACATCGCTTGCACACTTCAACCCCGGGCAAACCGGCTCTCGTCGATTTCTCGTAGAACTGATGGCAAACCGCACAACCTACATTATTTTCAAAATGTTTCTTGTGGTTGAAGGCGATTGGTTGTGTCCGTCCACCGCAGTGAAAGGCAAGCACAACAACCACGACTCCTGCCAGGACCGAGAGTGTTATCCGACCTTTATGTGCGACAACATTCATATGCCATTTCCAGCGCAACGCAGTCGGATAAATGATGGAATTATTTTTTCACTTCGAAATTCACATCCGCCGGACCCTCGGCGACTGTCACTTCCTGAGATTCACCGTTCAGCTTTTCGTGCCAGATTTTGAGCGTATGCTTTCCGGGCGGAACATTTTTGATTGTGTAACTCCCATCCTTTGCGCTCACCGCATAGTATGGGTTCTCCAAGACCACAACATACGCCTCCATCTCCGGATGAACGTTGCACAACATGAGCGAGAAGCATCCAGCATTCTTGAATGTGTATGAGCGCGACTGGCCCTTGGGCCATGTGCCGAGGTTAAATTTCTCCGCGCATTTGTCCGGCGTAAAGACGTTATGCAATACGTCGTCGCTATTGAGGTACTTCACGGTGGTGCCGGCCACGACAGGAAGTACGTGGGGAATGAAGACAAGGTTCTTCTGATCCATAGTCGCCGGGTCCTTGGGCGGGTCGAATGTTTTCCCCGGAATCTTTTCAACATAGATAACCGCGTTTGCACTGTTTCTCGCACCGACTGCCTTCACCTTGCCTTTGATGTCGCCGGCGAGTGTAATGCTCGACGAGCAGAGCAAGGCTATTAATAAACTGAAACAGAAGCTCTTCATTGGAAAATCCTTTCATTTGTTAGTTGTAGTCCTCTTGCCAGAACCTCGGAGGAAACTGCGCGTCACGGTTTCCGTCGAGTGGGCCACCCACTCCGTAAACTCGCAAGCATCCTTAGATCCCAAAGTTAATCTGGACGACGAACGAATCATTCTTTTTGTTCGCTTCATCCAGGAACTTCTTGAGTTCAAAAACGAGCTTGATGTTTGCCCGTGCCATCACGGTAACACCGGGGATAATGGCATTCACCGGCTTGACAGCATCTTTACCCGTATCTCTATCTTCCCACTCATAGCGCACAAGCCCAATCAGCCAGGGGTAGACGACACAATTTGCTTGCGCATAGTACACAAGAGATTTGCGTTTGTCAGTGTTTGGGATATCGGAGTTCATGAACATTACAGCGGCGTTGGCAATAAAGCGATCGTACCAGAAATCCACGTCTCCACCAAAGATCGAGAAGTCTTCATCTGGGGAGCCGCCTTTGGAAGCAACACCTTTGTAGAAAAAGGCACCAAACGTAAAAGAATTGTCGATGTAGAACTGAGACGACTGACTTTCTGCCCCTTCCGTTCCTCCAATTTCCCCAAGTCCTCCGATTTTGTACGTCAGCTTCCCAAAGAAATCTTTGTCAGGGTTGATGTCAGAAATTCCTTGTCCATTCACCACACCGAGACGGTACGTGAAGCCGCCACGCTCACCGGCACCATTGCCCGCACCCAGGATCTCCAGGCCAACCTGTTCGTCGCGGAACCGCCACCCGTTCCTGGTTCTGAAGCTTGCGATGTTGATGTGATTGCGGGTGAGCTTCAAGCTATTAGGCGTTGGATCGGCATGCACCATACCTGCCCTGATGTGAAAAGCCGGACTCAAATCGAATTGTAGCGCAAACGGAAATGCTATCTCGGTTTCATTGGCCTCGTTTTCCACCTCCACTTCACCAAAGAATGAGAAATCTTCTCCAATCGTTCCAGCATAAAACAACTCAAACTCATGCGGGAGCTCAAATTCCCACTTCACGCGGCTCATAGCTGTGTAGTTGATTCGACCGATCGCGTGCACCGATAACGGCGATGTACCGGGAATATCGGTCGGCCAGATCGCATCCGGCCATACCCTTTTGTAGCCTTCAGATCCTAGGCTCACCGGCTCTTCCTTCGTCATCTCGGGATCTTGTCCTGCAGGATACCTGTAACCGTTGTTCCTGAACGCCTTCCCGAATGCATTCAGCATCGGGAATGCGTAATGGCATGTACTGCAACTCGTTTTGTATTTCCGGGCAAACGACGGAACGCTATGACCCGCTTCCGTGAATACCACGATGAGAAACGCCCCAGCCAACAAACTGATAACCAATTGTTTCATGACAATCCTCTTGTGTTAGTGGATGTTGTTGTTGATTAGTGATGACGGAACGTAGGAACCATTCAATCCATTTCAATTGTCGAACCGAAAACTCGTCTCGACAGCAAGCAACACGTTAGACCTTATGGTAGTACTGCTTGTCAGACTGCAGACATTTCCTTACCGCTAAACGAAGCTTATCGAGGTCCAGCGGTTTCAAAAAGAAATAGTCTGCACCGTAAGCTTTGACATCTTCCTCGCGCACGCTGTCAGGATAGCCGGTGATGACAATGACCGATACATCGGGCTGAACTCCTTTCATGTGCATGAAAAGGTTCACCCCTGATTGGTACTTCAACCGAATATCCGTGATAAGTAGGTTGACATGATGTCGCTCGCTCTTTCGTATCGCCTCTTGTGTACTTCTTGCGGCGAGCATTGTACAGCCTTCGCTTTTCAGAAAACCCTTGAATGCAGAAAGGATGTTTTCGTCATCGTCGACAACGAGAACCTTCGGTTGGTGCAACATGGTCTTCCCTCACATTACGACACTCTTGCAACTCAAGCATCGTGCCAAGCGGAGGCGGGTCAAAGCACACGAAAACAGTTAGCATTCGAGCACTTACCAAGCTTGACGGAGGGGCGAAAAGAAAAAGCCAACTGAGACTTGGCAGTGTGTCAAGCGTGTGTTGGCATACAATAGCATGTGAGCGGAAGATCTGCGAGAGGCTAATCGGGAAGACAGGCAGTTCTTGTCTGACCGTTCAGATTGAAGTCTGGGGTTTTCTTTCAGTTTATGATGAACGCCGACTCGGCATTTGCGGCCTTTGAGCAGTACTGGTAGAAGACCGCTACGCGACAGCAAGTCAAATGAGAGGGGCGCTCCAGAATGTTGCCGTTGTGAATGTTCCCTTTCGTACCTATCGAAGAGTTGAGTTCGACATCCATAGGATAGAGTCTAGCGATCTTGCCGGACTCCCCGCCAGCGAACGGACTCGGTTTGCAGATTTTCTTGCAGGTGAACGCTAGAGCATCATTATCAATGGAACGGTGTACCTGAACGGCGTCGGTCAGCCGTTCGTCTTCCGCTCAAAAATCGACGCAAGACAGAAAATTGACATGGTTCCCGAACTTGGTGTGAGTGAGACTTCGCCCGTTGCCAATGTTACCCTACTTCTCAACTCAGCAAACTGGTTCCGCAACCCGGGGGGTGTGCTGCTTGATCCTTCAAACACGGAGAACGAGTCGCCGATCTCGGAAAATCTGAAGAATTCGATTCGCGTGTTCAAGGACAATAACAAGGACGGCTCGAAAGACAATTAATGACTAGAAAGGACCTGCGATCTCTGAAGAGAGGCAACCATGCGTCGCCGCGTCTATTTCGGCAGGTTCGAATGTAGATAATCACATTCTCAACCTCATTCTTGTTCAGCATGGCTCTCCATGTTGGCATCTCACCAGAAGGCGAGACTTCTTAGTGTATAGCTATCTTCTCAAAGAACCTATTACCTTCGATAGCGATTTGCGTGAATCTTGTGTTTGTTCATCAACCGTTGAAAATTTTGCCGGGTCATCTTTGACGTCTTCGCTGCCGCAGTAACGTTTCCGCGATGACGGCGAAGTTGTTCGACTACGAACTGCTTCTCGAATATCTTAATAAGATGGTCGCGGGATTTGCTGAAGGCGGGACTGATGATGGGGAGGGAAACTACTTTCCCGGAATCCGAAGCGACCATTTCGCCAAAAGCATCGGGCAGAATCACCTCACCTTTAGTGAGCATTACCGCTCGCTCCGTGAGGTTCTCAAGTTCTCGCACATTGCCCGGATATGAGTGCGCTTGGAGCAACGCCATCGCCTCGTCCGAGAATCCTTTCACCGCTTTCTTGAGTTGGTCGTTGTATCTCGAAAGGAAGTAGTTGGCAAGCAAGGAGAGATCCTCTTTCCGTTCCCGCAAAGGCGGAACGTGAATCGCAACAACGTTTAGCCGATAGAACAAATCTTCTCTGAAATTGCCGTTCTTCACTTCATGTTCAATATCTTGATTCGTTGCTGTGATGAACCGACCTTCGACGTGAATCGGCTCATTACCGCCGACCCGCTCAAACTCCCGCTCCTGCAGAACACGCAGAAGTTTTTGCTGCAGGTGTGGAGAGAGATTTCCGATCTCATCCAAGAAGATTGTCCCTGCGCGAGCGATTTCAAATTTTCCAAGCTTCCGCTCGCCGGCACCAGTAAATGCACCCTTTTCGTATCCGAACAGCTCCGATTCCAGCAACGTCTCCGGAAGGACTGTGCAATTGATTCCCACAAACGGCTCGATCGCATTTGCACTATTGCTGTGAATCGCTCGCGCGACAAGTTCTTTTCCCGTCCCGCTCTCTCCAATAATCAGCACTGAGGTGTGATTCGGTGTCGTCGAAATCGAGCCGATGAGCTTGTAGATCTCTTGCATTGCCACGCTGTTTCCGACAAGCTCATATCGCTGGATGATGTCTGCTTTGAACGAAGTGTGTTGTTCGGCAGCGACCATCGGGCTTTGTGTGCTCGCCAGTGCTCGTCGCGTTACCTCCCGAATCTTATCCACATCCAAAGGTTTCGTGAGATACTCAAACGCGCCAAGTTGCATTGCCTTGATTGCAGTCTGCATCGTGCCATACCCGGTAATGATGATGACCGGTATGAATGGGTTCTGCTCTTTGATTCTCCTCAGAGCATCCAGTCCGTCGAGCTTCGGCATCGTGATGTCCATGAAGACAACTTCGGGCGACATTGCTAGAACTTTTTCCAATCCTTCCTCTCCGTTCTTTGCCACGACGCTTTTATAGCCCTCCTTCTTGAGGACTTCGCGGAAGGCAAAGACGATTTTGTCATCGTCATCGACGATGAGGATCTTAACTGGGGCGGTTTTCATACTCTTGTTGTTGAGAAGCGAACGGCAAATAGAGACTGAACGTCGTCCCCCGGCCTTTCTTGCTCTTCACCAAAACAATCCCTCCGTGTGCGTTCACAGTTCGCTTCACAAGCGGAAGGCCAAGTCCCGTGCCGTTGGTTTTTGTCGTAAAGAACGGATCGAAGATGCGTGTAAGGTGGCTGAGGTCGATGCCGCAGCCCGTATCGCTAATCTCAATTAACGCACACTCGGTGCGCTTGCTCAGCTCAATCTCTTTTCCGATTGGACTTGTCTCGCTCTCAAAACTTTTGACTATTGAAAAGTCATGAAGTGTTTTAGGCAGACGCACTTTCTTTGTCAGAACCCGAATCTCTCTTTCGCGAGTTGATTGACCGTCGCCTTCAAAGGCCTGTGCCGCATTCAGCAAAACATTTACGAACGCTTCTTTCAAGTGGGCCGCGTCAATCAACAACGTAGGTAATGTCGCGTCGAGCTTTTTCGTTGTGATAATGCCATGCTTGTTGATGTGAGGCTGAGCTAATACCAGACTCTCGCTGACAATGGTGTTCAACCGTTCGACACGGAACTCCAT
>CAYJNF010000088.1:9225-10318 GCA_964370915.1 uncultured Chitinophagales bacterium | reverse complement strand
AAAAGATACATCATAGCCGTTTCCGGGGCTGTTATACGTGCTTACCCAATCCTGGTTAACCTGCGCAAAGAGCAATGAATGGGTGATTGGAAAACAGGCGAACATCAAAAGGCAAATAGTGAACAACGAAAATGTAAGCTTCATTTTGTATTTCCTTTCTGATTTGATTCGGCCTTGAAGTTGGCGAATCACATTCGGTCTCTGTCTGTATCAATCCATGCGTATTTCGCGACCTCAAGGGGCAGCCCTTAAGACCCCTTCTTTGATTTTCAATCACTATTCACTACAATGTTCCAGCAAACTGACCGTTATGGACGCGCACTCACCCGGCGAAATAACACAACTGCTCAATGATGTTCGAGGGGGAAGCCAATCCGCCCTGAACAAACTCCTGCCGCTCGTCTATGATGAACTGCGTAAAATCGCTTCGTCGTATCTCCATCAGGAATACCAGCTGCGAACAATTCAGACGTCCGACCTCGTGAATGAGGCATATATCAAGCTTGCGGGACAAGATGTTTCATGGCAGAACCGGGCACACTTTTTCGGCATTGCTGCAAATTCGATGAGGCAGATTCTGGTGGATTACGCTCGACGCCGAAATGCAGACAAGCGCGGCGGCGGGCTGACACGCGTGTCGCTCAATGAAAACGTCCTTGTTGCAGATGAAACATTCAGTCGTTTGCTGATGCTTGACGAAGCCCTTACCCAACTTCAGCAGTTTGACGAACGGCTCTGCAAAGTTGTCGAGTTGCGCTACTTCAGCGGACTGACCGTGGAAGAAACCGCAGAGGTACTCTCCGTCTCATCGCGCACCGTGAAGACCGATTGGAGTTTAGCGAAGGCATGGCTGAAGCGAACGATCGGCAATTCATGATTGCACATTGTTTCCCAATCAGAAACTCGCCGCCGGGGTTTCTGCAAGCACAATTCCTATGATGATTCCGGAACACTGGCAACGCATTCGAGAACTGTTTGCTCAAACACACGAACTCCCACTCCCGGAGCGGAAAAGAGTTCTTGATGTTTCGTGTGAAAACGAACCCCAAGTCCGTGCAGAAGTTGAATCCCTCCTTGCGTCGCATGACACCCC
>CAYJNF010000088.1:0-9215 GCA_964370915.1 uncultured Chitinophagales bacterium | reverse complement strand
CCCCGGACGAACTCTTCCAGCCGATTGACAAAAGCATCATCGCGACTGCAACGCACGAGTATGAATCGGACAAGCTCGTCGGAAGCCTCGTTGGGTCGTATCGCATCGTTCGCCTCATTGCTCATGGAGGCATGGGTGAAGTGTATGAAGCGATTCGTGACGACGGCAAATTCGCAAAACGCGTTGCCGTCAAACTCGTGCGCTCGGGATTGTCGCAGAAAGACATGGCGCGACGTCTCGAAGCGGAACGGCATGTGCTCGCGTCGCTTCAACATCCGAACATTGCGCAATTGATTGATGCGGGTACCACAGACGATGGCGTTCCCTATTTGATGATGGAATTCGTTGACGGAAAACAGATTGACGAATACTGCGATGAGCGTCGCCTTTCCATAGAAGAGAGATTGGAAATCTTCCGCATGGTATGTTCAGCCGTCCACGTTGCTCATCAGCATCTTGTGGTGCATCGCGACATCAAGCCGGGGAATATTCTCGTTACCACGGATGGAACACCCAAGCTCCTCGATTTCGGTATAGCGAAGATCGTGCGGGATGATGCAAGCGGCGGTGAGATGACGAAAACGGGTGCCGGTTTCATGACCCCTGAATACGCGAGTCCCGAGCAAGCCCGCGGCGCGAGTGTCACGACCATCAGCGATGTGTACTCGCTCGGTGTACTCCTCTACAAGTTGCTTACGGGACAAAAGCCCTACGAGTTCAAAAGTACTACCCCGTTTGAAATCTCCAAGACAATCATTGATACGGAACCGACGAAACCGAGTATGAAGGACAGTCGCATCTCGGTTCGCAACGCCAGCGCAATGAAGGTTCAGAAGACCCTCAGCGGGGATATTGATGCGATGATTTTGATGGCGTTGCGAAAGGAGCCGCACCTTCGATATCAGTCCGTTCAGGAATTCTCCGAAGACATTCGCAGATACCTCGGACATATTCCCGTGCTTGCACGAAAAGGTGAGGCGATCTATCGGGTCAAGAAATTTATCCAACGCCATCGCGCCGGAACTATTGCAGTCGTACTCGTGACCCTTGCCATCATCGGTGGCATAGCAGGCGTAATTTGGCAGGGCGAGCAGGCGAAACGCGAGCGCGATAAGGCCGCCAGCGTGAATCAATTTCTCCAGGAAATGATGAACTATGCGAATCCCGCCTGGGATCTGCGGCGAGAAAACCAGGGCGAGACGACCGTCAAAGACATGCTCAATCAGGCGTCGAAGCAACTCAGCGAAGGCGGATTCACACATCAACCCGAAGTCAAGGCCGAACTGCACCGCACGCTTGCCGGTTGCTACCAGGTGCAAGGGTTGTATGAACTGGCTGCCCGCCAATTGGATTCGTCGCTCAGCATCTACACCCGGATTTTTGGTGTCGAGAGCAAGGAAGTGTTATTAACTACCGCGGATCTTGCGCAGTCTCTTATGGCAAAAGGAGAAACAAAGCGGGCGGGAGAGTTACTACGACGTATTCTTCCCAAGATGCAGAGCGAGCTTCGAAACGGAAATATCGAATCCGAGCCTGTTGCTGTGGCGATGAATGATCTTGCGGCTGTTCGCCGCTGGCAAGGGGATCCAAAGGAAGCGGAGGTGTTACTCGCTGCCGGGATTGCATTGCAGCCGTTTACAGTTGAGCAAGGAGCGTACGTACTCAGGATCATGCAGGGCAATTACGCCGCCGCGATGGGTGAACAAGGCAGAACAGACGAGGCTGTTGCGCTCTTGCAGAAGGCGATCGCGCAACGCCGATCAGAGACAACAAATGAAACCCCGGAGTTAGGCTATTTGCTTACCGTCCTCGGGTACTATTTGGAACTTCAAAACAATTTTGCCGACGCCGATTCGGTACTGCTGAACGCGGAGCGTATCTATCGCAGATATCTCACTCCCTCTCACTTGAGAATTGGTGACAATCTTTTATGGCAAGCGACGTCACTTTTTGATCAAAGAATGTACGCGGGCGCTGAGGCAAAGATCGCAGATGCTTTGAAGATCTACCGCTTTAACGCCGGCATGAATTACTACAGCTATCCGGATGCACTCTGCTTGCAGGGATTACTATGGAGCAATACAGGAAAACCGATTGAGGCCGAGAAGAACATTCGGACGGCATTGGCAATCAGGGAAACGTCTTTGGTACAAGGATGCTGGATGATTGCACAAACAAGAGGACAACTCGGTGAGTATCTGACACATCAGGAGCGTTACGACGACGCTGAAACATCGTTGCTCCGGAGTTACGACGAAATGAGGCAATCCCAGGGTGACCGCAGTCCACGAACTCTAAAAGTATTGCAGCAGTTGGTTGCCTTGTATCGTCAATGGGGCAAACCTGAACAGGCCTCAAGATTTGGGCGTTAAACTTCTTATCCCGCCATCGTTCCAGCCGAGCACGTGTGCAAATGTCTTCCTTCTTCTCACTTGGCTAATTTTTCGAAGAACTCGATGATGTGTCCATCCGGATCCAGCACATGAAAGTAGCGTGCGTTGATTGCCGGATTGGTCGTCGGTTCGATAAAAAATTTCAGTCCGCGTGCCCGCGCCTCTTCTGCCTTTGCATCGAGATGCGTTGTGAGAAATGCAAAGTGCGCCTGCGAATGTTGCCTATGCGCATGTCTCCATGACAAGTCGTTCGTGTTCTCGACAATTTCCATGATGAAATTTCCTGCTTCGAGAAATGAAATACTCACGCCGTTATGCACGACGGTGCTGATAAGCTTGAATTCCAATTTCTCCTGATACCACCTTACCGACGCCTCGCTGTTTGCAACGAAGATCCCGAAGTGGTGCGGCCGAACATTTTCATCAAACAAGTTCATGCAGATTCCGTTTTGTTATTGTAGATTGAGGCAAAAGGTATGGACTATTTCGCTGCCGAGCAATCCGGGGGCGCATCACTTCATCATGTAGGCCGGAAGGTAGTTGAGGTTCAGTGTGATCGATTTGTGTGACAAGAACATCGTTCTCTTCGACGGTGTCTGCAACCTCTGTACAGCAGGCGTGCAGTTCATTGTCCGGCATGACCGGCAAAAAACGTTCTGGTTCGCGTCACTTCAGGGTCGCACGGGACAAGAAATTCTTCGACACTTCGAAATGTCGTCCGCAGTGTTCAACTCGTTTCTG
Source organism: uncultured Chitinophagales bacterium (assembly GCA_964370915.1). Lineage (GTDB taxonomy): Bacteria > Bacteroidota > Ignavibacteria > UBA10030 > UBA6906 > CAADGV01. The sequence goes on along the minus strand of CAYJNF010000088.1, from coordinate 6,081 downwards.
TTGGTGGAACATGGTGTCGTCCACAGCCGGTCAACTGCCGCTTTACGTATTGCGAAACATTTGAGTGGGGGATGGAAACTGCTGTACGCCCTGGTCATCATTCCGCCATTCATCCGCGACGCAGCGTACGATTGGATCGCCAGGAAACGATATGATTGGTTTGGAAGGAAGAATGAATGCTGGCTTCCGACACCAGAACAGGGAGCAAGATTTCTCGATTGATTCCTCTTTGTGGGCTTGGTCGAAACAATCACAATATCCGCCTGCCATCGGAGGCGAGCCCTTGTTCATACATTGAGCAAAGAATGTGTATTTTGAGTGAGTCCAACTAAGAAACCATTTTCCTATGATGACCCACATCGACAGCAACATCGAGCGCTATGATCCGATCTATTCGCCCAAAGATCTTCTAACGCTTCTGCCAACGGATGTAAGCACCCAACGTACTGTTATTGATGCACGAACGAGCATTCAACGTATCCTAGCCGGAGACATTGACAAGATAATTCTCGTCGTTGGTCCGTGCTCAATCCACAATCCTGCGGAAGCGTTGGAGTATGCGGCGAAGTTACACACGCTCGCCCGGGATGTTGACGACAAGTTCATGATCATCTTGCGTGCGTATTTCGAAAAATCCCGTACCGGACTTGGCTGGAAAGGACTTATCGACGAGCCGGATTTGGACGGCAAATCGAATGTATCGAAAGGATTGAAGGTCGCGCGGCAGTTGCTTCTCGATATCAACAAACTCGGAATGACGTGTGCGACGGAACTGGTCGATCCGATTACGCCCCAGTATATTCTCGATCTGGTTGTCTGGAGCGCGATCGGCGCGCGTTCGGTGGAGTCGCGCCGCTCGCGGGAATTGGCATCGGGCATTTCAACGCCCGTCGGGTTCAAAAACAGAACCGACGGCAACATCGATGTTGCCGTTGAGGCAGTGAACTATGCGAGGGAGCCGCATTCATTCAAGGGAATAACGGGAGATGGAAGAATCGCGGAAATCCGTACGAAGGGAAACACCTCCGGTCATATCATTCTGCGCGGCGGAGCCGACGGCCCGAATTACGACGAGGCTCATGTGAGAACGGCACAGGGAAAACTCCGTGCAAGACATCTTCCGGAACGACTCATGATCGATTGCAGCCATGCGAATAGTGGTAAGGATTTCTCACGGCAGCCTGCCATCTTTATGGATATCGTCAAACAAATCAAAGCGGGCAACCGCGGAATATGCGGGGTGATGCTGGAGTCGTATTTGTTGGAAGGAAATCAGCCGTACGCGAGTCATGGACTGCAGAAAGGCGTTTCCATCACCGATAGCTGCATCAGCTTTGAAACAACTGAGAAGATTGTTCACGAAGCCTATCGCCTCCTGCGATGAGGGTCTCTTAGTAGCAAACGTCTTTGGTTCGTCCTCAGCATTCTTTGATCAGCATGCAACAGGAGGTGGTTTCCCTCTCCAGTAGAAATTCCCTCCGTTTTTGGCTACCATTGAAGAGGCGAAACTATCCATGATTGCATGACGAGCACCGAGTTTTCCTTTCAAGACTTTGCCGATCCCGCACGTGCCTCCCGCACAGTGGTTAAGTTGCATGAGCTGTTCATTGGGTCCGGATCCACGCATTCCGTTGAAGCGTTCTCGCAGTCTTTGTTTTCATCACTCCGGCACGCCCCCGATCCTGATCTCGCAGCAACCAATCTGCTTCGTTACGCCGAAGCGACAACCAGCAAAGAAGCGCTCTTCAATGATCTCGTCACGCATCCCGTGTTGATGGATGTGTTGGTGAGGATGGTGTCGTACTCCCAATATTTTGCCGACATTCTCGTCCGCAACCCGGAGTTGTTCCGCTGGCTTACTGCAACCGATTCACTCGTCAGACCACGAAGCAGGCAATTTCTCCAGGAAGAAGTTCAGCGGTCGGTGAAGTTGTTTCAGAAACCGGAACGGAAACTGGACGGCTTGAAGCGTTTGTATCGTCGCGAAATTCTCCGCATCGGGGCACGCGACATTCTTGGCGAGGCCGATCTCGCAACGGCAACTGCCGAGCTTTCCCATCTTGCCAATACGCTGGTCGACGCCGCGTGCACAATTGCTCATCAACAACTGAACGAACGCTTTCCCGAAATTCCGCAAACTCCGTATGCGGTGATCGGGCTTGGCAAGCTCGGAGGCAACGAACTAAACTACAGTTCAGACATCGACATTGTTTTTGTCTATGGGGACGAAGGCGAATTGCGGGACGCAGCAGGCAAGACGAGAACATATCACGAATACTTCAACGCCTTTGCTGAAAAGATGGTGGTGAATCTCTCGCAAAGTTCCGCCGAAGGGCATTTGTACCGCGTTGATACGCGGCTGCGGCCGGAAAGCGGTGCAGGCCCGCTCGCACGCTCACTTGCCAGCTATCTCCTCTATTATGAAAGCCGCGGCGAGCTGTGGGAACGACAGATGCTGATTAAGGCGCGTCCTGTTGCAGGCGACACGAGTTTTGGCGAAGAGTTTATTCATCGACTCGAGCCGTTTGTGTATCCCCGAACGTTCTTCCAAAACCCGAAAGAGTACATCGCCCGAATCAAGTCCCGGATCGAAGTAGCGATTGCCGGTGAAGAAAATATGAAGTTGCGCGCTGGCGGCATTCGTGATATTGAGTTCATTGTTCAGGCACTCCAACTGATTCACGCGGGAAAGAACAAGGGAATACGTTCGCGCAATACTCTGGAATCGATTCGTTTGCTGGTCGAAGCCAAACTTCTGAATGAGGAAGAAGGAACTCTGCTCACCGAATCGTATGTGTTCTTCAGAACGATCGAACATCGATTGCAGATGATGCTTAATCTCCAAACGGCAGAAATGCCCAAGGATGAATGGTCGCTGACGACTCTTGCGAGGAAGGTCGGACTTCAATCTTCACGGGAATTGCGGATGAAGATTGACGATCTGCTTGGAGGAGTACGAAATGTATTTGAGCGAGTGCTCGAAACTCGCACGGATCATTCGGAGCTTTCACTCGTTGCCCTTGCAGAAGGAAATGTTCGCCATGATATTGTTGCGGGGGTGGTCGGGAAGTACGGTTTTCGGGATAAGCATAAGGCGGCAAAGCATTTCGCCACATTGATATCGGGAAGTGCCATGCTTGAGACCCAGGAGTTCGACACACGGGTGCGAGAGGCGTTCCGCGAGGTCGTTACTGTGTTGTTCGAGGATATTGCGAAAACTCCGGTGCCTGACATGACATTGCATAACCTTGCGCTGATAGCGGGTTCACATGCATTTCCTGAACAACTCTACGGGCAACTCAAGGAGGCCGGCTATCGCAAACTCCTGTTGACAGTCTGTGGTATAAGCCCGCGAATATCAAAAGGACTCTCCAGGTCACCTCTGTTGCTTGAGACCCTGGCAAGCGATGCGCGTTCGTTGTTTGGTCCACGCCTGAATACCCCGCTGCCGGCGGGCAGCTTCGTGCAGCTGAAAAACCAGGAAGAGCTGCGGTCGGGGATTCGTTACGTCCTTGGCATTATTGACTTCGAAGACCTCTCGGCGGAGTTGACTCAACTGGCCGATGTGTTGTTCACGTCAAGTTATGCTGAAGAGCAACAATCGCTGCGACGGAAGAAGATACCCCTTGCCATCTTCGCTCTTGGAAAGTACGGAACGCGGGAGATTAACTTTGATTCCGATCTTGATGTGTTGTTTGTTTCTGATGCGAAGAATGCAGCCGAACAGGACAAGTTGGAACGCATGGCGCGGGGCATTCTGCAGCGCATGTCGATTGTTAGTGAGCATGGTAAACTGTATGATGTTGATGCGAGGTTGCGTCCGGAAGGGAAGAGTGCACCGCTGGTTGTTGACAGAAAAGCGTACGCGGACTATCTCTACAAACGCGCTTCGTTGTGGGAACGTCAGTCGCTTACAAGACTTCGCTTTGTTGCCGGAGATGAACTTCTAGGCAAAAGCGTTCAGGGCATGGTCGACGCCTTTGTGTTCGTATCTCCCTTGCCTTCAAACTGGATCGCGGATATCGTTGCGATGCGCAAGAAAACTGAAACACGGAGCCGAGCGAGTGGGTCTGATGTTGTTGACATCAAGCTTGGCCCTGGCGGCATGGTGGACATCGAGTTCCTTGCGCAAATGCTTCAGTTGCAGAAGGGAGTAAGCAATCCCGGAGTTCGCCACCTACAGACGTGCGAAGTGATCTCAACCTTGCTGGCCAATCAAGCCTCGCATGCAGCGCGGCTTGTTGCCTCGTATCGGCTCTACCGCAAACTCGAAACGCTCTTTCGGCTCACACTCGAAGAACGGGGATCACTTCTCCCGGAAGGAGAGAAGCTCGATACGCTGGAGAGATGTTCCGAGGAATCAAAACCGGGAAATCTTCTCCAACATGTTCGCTTTACCATGCGCACTGTCCGTGCCTTATTCACCGAACTTTCACTCATGACAATGAACTCGCAACAATGAATATCTTCAAGAGATTCGTCGCTTCACCTTCGGGCAATGCTACTCTCGTTTCACTCTTCGCGTTCGCTGTCTATTTGAAAACACTTGCCCCGTCGGTGACCTTTATCGATAGCGGTGAGTTAGCGGCAGTAGCAAGTACACTTGGCATAGCCCATCCGACCGGGTATCCACTCTTCACGCTCCTTGGCTGGGTGTTCTCAAAGTTGCCGATTGCATCAGAGGAAATTGTACGGCTCAACATTATGGCGGCATTGTTCTGTGCCGCAGGCGTTTACACTTTCTATCATCTTGCTCACTTTGTCTTTACAGGAATTCTCTCTCGAAGTTCAGTTCTGAAGTTCAAGAAGAAAGAACAGCTTTCAGTTGCAGTGAGGGTATCCAGCGCCGGGGCGTCACTCTTGTTGGCGTTTTCCGAAACATACTGGTCTCAGGCGGTATCAATTGAAGTCTACTCGCTTCATGTCCTTTTCTTGTCAGCTGTTTCTTACGCGTTTCTGAAAGCGATATTTGATGATGAGTGGAATCCGCAAGAGACAGCAATGCGCTCAAACGGCTGGTGGTATCTGTTTGCGTTTCTTCTTGGTCTCAGCTTCACCAATCACATGACGACAATCCTGCTCGCTCCTGGATTTCTATATCTCTACTTCGCTACGCAGGGAGGGGCTGGTGATTCGTGGAAGCGCATTCTCCGAATGGTGGTCCCATTTTTCACAGGATTTTCCGTGTATCTGTATTTGCCTTTCCGCGCCGCGACATCGCCAGCGTTGAACTGGGGCAATCCCATTACTCTGGAAAAATTCTGGTGGCATTGGACAGGAAAGCAGTATCGCGTCTGGATTTTCTCCTCGACCGAAGCTGCGGGCAGACAATTGAAATATTTTGTTCAGTCGTTGCCCTATGAACTCGCGTACATCGGCCTGGCGTTAGCACTCCTGGGGATCGTTCTTCTTTTGGGTGCTAACAAGAAGGTCGGGATTGGATTGTTGTTGTTGTTCTTTGGCTGCGTGTTCTATTCGATCAACTATGATATTCATGACATCGATTCGTATTTCCTGCTCGCGTATTGGTGCGTTGCCTTGATCGCGGGTGTTGGGCTGATCGGGTTGTTCCGCTGGCTGAGTGAAAAGGTGAACGTCGTTGCTCTAACCTCTCTGCTCCTGGCCGTCAGTTTGCTTCCTCTCTTCATCCACTATGACAAGACTGACGAAACCCAGAACTATCTCGTTGAAGACTACACGAAGAACATGTTTGCTTCGCTCGAACCGGATGCGTTGGTGCTTTCGTATCAATGGGATTATTGGGTATCGGCATCGTTCTATTATCAGTTGGTGAAGAACGTCCGGCCCGACGTGGTGGTCGTCGACAAAGAACTGCTTCGGCGCTCATGGTATTTCGCTGAACTTGAACATCGATATCCTTGGCTCATCGAAAGCTCTCGCGCCGAAGTGGATGCCTTCCAGCAGGAGCTGTACAAATTCGAACATGAACTACCGTATGACGGGCGGATCATCGAAGCAACATATGTCGCGATGATTCGAAGCTTCATTCTGAAGAGCATAGATTCACGTCCTGTGTACGTGACCGTTGAGATCGAAAACGAATTCACTGGAGGTTTGCAG
>CAYJNF010000087.1:0-10414 GCA_964370915.1 uncultured Chitinophagales bacterium | reverse complement strand
CCTGCGCCACACTGAAGGGGGAAGGGATTGCCGTCCGTTCTGTTTCCGACGTTACCGGGTTTCCTGAGATTCTCGATGGCCGGGTCAAGACCCTGCATCCGAAGATTCATGCCGGTTTGCTGGCTGTTGCCGACAATGCTGAGCACATGAAACAACTGGAAGAGCTGAATATCGAACCGATCGACATGGTGGTGGTGAACCTCTACCCCTTCGAGCAAACGATAGCCAAGGCGGGCGTAACACTCGACGATGCAATTGAGCAGATCGACATCGGCGGGCCAACAATGCTCCGCTCGGCGGCAAAGAACTTCAAACACAAGGCTGTCATCGTCAACCCCGACCGGTACGACTCGATCATTGCGGAAATGCGAGCGAACAATTGCGCGATAACCGAGACCACCTGCTTTAATCTCGCCAGGGAGGTGTTCTGCCACACGACCGCGTACGATTCCGTGATCGCCGGCTATCTCGACGGCATCGGCACCACAACACCCATCTTTCCCGATGTCTATCACCTCGCGTTGCGGAAGGAACAGGAGCTTCGCTACGGTGAGAATCCGCATCAGACTGCGGCTCTGTACGGGAGCTTTTCGAAGATCTTTGAACATCTGCACGGCAAGGAATTATCCTACAACAATATTGTCGATATTGCCGCGGCGGCGCAGCTGGTCGCGGAGTTCGACGAGCCGACTGTGGCAATCATCAAGCACACAAACCCGTGCGGCGTCGGATCGGCGCCGAACATTGCCGAAGCGTATGCCAAGGCGTTTGCCACCGACACGAAGTCGGCATTCGGGGGCATTGTTGCCATGAACCGCGAGCTGGACATGGCGGCGGCGGAAATGATTAATGAAATTTTCACCGAGGTGATTGTCGCCCCTGCATATGCCGATGGCGTTCTTGGTTTTCTGAAAAAGAAAAAGGACCGCCGGCTTATTCACTGTCGCGGCGATCTCCGGACATTGCAGTCGCCTGATATCAAGAGTGTTCCCGGCGGATTGATTATGCAAAGTCCCGACCGTGCACGCGTTCAGCCGGAGAATCTCAAGGTTGTGACAAAGCGAAAACCGCGACCCGACGAGTTGCGGGCCATGCTGTTCGGCTGGCGCGTGGCCAAACATGTGAAGTCCAATGCGATTGTGTATGCACTCGCCGACAGGACTATTGGTGTCGGCGCGGGACAAATGTCCCGCATTGATTCAGCGCGTGTGGCTTCCTGGAAGGCCAACGAAATGGGATTGAGTGTGCGAGGAACCGCGGTCGCATCCGATGCGTTTTTCCCTTTTGCCGACGGCCTGCTGGAAGCGATCAATGCGGGTTCAACGTGCGTTATTCAGCCGGGCGGTTCCGTCCGCGATGAGGAGGTGATTGCTGCCGCCGACAAGCATGAGGTGGCGATGGTGCTCACCGGCATTCGCCATTTCAAACACTGATTGTGAAATTTTAATCGAGAGTATTGATGAGCATTCTGAATCTTTTTTCCGCCGACCTCGCGATCGATCTCGGCACGGCCAACACACTGATCTACCAGAAAGGCAAAGGCATCGTGCTGAACGAGCCGTCGATTGTCGCGTTCGATCGGAACACGAAAAAAATCGTTGCCATCGGCAAGGAAGCGCAGGAGATGCTGGGCCGCACGCATCGCGACATTCGCACCATCCGACCGATGAAGGACGGGGTGATTGCGGATTTTGAAATTGCCGAGGGCATGCTGCGTGAGTTCATCCGGAAGATCAATGCCAACTGGATGCCGAGCCGCCGGATCGTGATTTGCGTGCCGAGCGGCGTTACAGAAGTGGAGAAGCGCGCCGTGCGCGACTCCGCCGAACATGCCGGAGCAAAAGAAGTGCACCTGATTGCCGAGCCGATGGCGGCCGCGATCGGGGTCGGGCTTGATGTTGAAGCGCCGGTCGGCAACATGATCGTCGATATCGGCGGCGGCACAACGGAAATCGCCGTCATTGCCCTGTCGGGCATCGTGAATGAAGAATCGGTGCGCGTAGCCGGCGACGAGATGAACAATTCGATCATCCAATTCTTCAAAAAAAATCACAACATTCTCGTCGGTGAACGAACGGCAGAAGCGATCAAATGCGAAGTCGGTTCGGCCATGCCGCTGCGCGAAGAGATCAGCATCCGCGTGAAGGGCCGCGATCTTGTCAACGGAATTCCCAAGACGACCGAAGCAAGCTCCATTGAAATTCGTGAAGCACTTGCCGAGCCTGTGCAGGCAATGGTGGATGCCATCAAAGTCACGCTCGAACGCACGCCGCCCGAACTCGCCGCGGATATTCTCGACCGCGGCATTATGCTCAGCGGCGGAGGCGCATTGCTCAAAGGTCTGGATGAGCGCCTGCGTCTTGAAACCAGTTTGCCGGTACACGTCTCCGAAGATCCTCTCAGCGCGGTGGTACGCGGCACGGGAAAAGTGCTGGAGAACCTCAACCACTATTCAAAAGTCCTGATCAAGAGCCGGAGATATTGAGGCAGCTACTCGACATAGTTCTCCTCTTCAAGGAGTATCTCGTTCTCACCGTCTGCATTCTTGTTTCCACCGCGCTTCTCGCCGCAAACGACACTCCCCAGATCCGCGCCATCCGTTCGATCGCCGTTGTGTCGGTTGGTTTCGTGCAGGAAGTGTTCGGATTCATTCCCAATTACTTTTCGCTAAGAACGGAGAACAGCATCCTGCGCGAGCGTAACGTAACGCTTGCCGATGAAGTGAGTTTGTTGCGTGAAAGCAAGCTGGAGAATTTCCGGCTGCGGGAAATGCTCGCATTGAAGCAGCGGGCGGCGTTTACGTATGTCGCCGCCAATGTCATTGGCAAGAACACGCAGCCCATGCGCGCAACCGTAACGCTCGATGTCGGTGAAGCCAACGGTGTGAAATACAATATGCCGATCGTGACCGATGCGGGCCTGGTCGGGCGGGTCACTGCCACAAGCAGCCATTACGTTATCGGGCAGCTGTTGCTGCACAGGGATTTCCGCGCCAGCGCACGTGTTCAGCGGGTCCGCGCCGATGGCATTCTGTACTGGAACGGCGAACGGTGCGAACTCAAAAATGTGCCCCGCACGCATGACGTAAAGCAGGGAGATGCGGTTATTACGTCGTCGTTCAGCACGATCTATCCCGAAGGAATCAAGATCGGTGTCGTTGCGTCTGTCCATGTGGAGCCGGGCGCATTGTTCCACACCATCATCGTCGAGCCGTCTGTGGATTTTTCCACGCTCGAGGAAGTCTTTGTGATTACGCAGCTTCCCGATTCCGCGCGCGTCGCACTCGAACAGCACACACTGAAGTAACTCATGCGCCGAATCGTCTCGTACGCCCTCATCACACTGCTCTTGATTGCGCTGCATTCAACGCTGGTCAACATCATCACGATTGGCACGGCAATCCCCGACGTGCTGGTAATCTGGATCGTGTACATTGCAATCACCTCGACGCAGCTCAACGGGACCATTGCGGGTTTCGTCATCGGACTGCTGGTCGATCTGATTAGCGGGAATGACGGCATGCTCGGCCTCTCGGCGATGACGAAAACCATCGCAGGTTTTGTCGCGGGGTACTTTTACAATGAAAACATGACCGAACAAACGCTCGCCGGATGGAAGTTTGTATTTGCCGTCGGGCTTGCGTCACTCCTGCATAACGGGGTATATTTTCTTATCTTCCTGCAGGGAACCGATATCAGTTGGTGGCGGGCGGTTGCGCTTCACGGTATCCCTTCCTCACTCTATACCACAACGCTTGCCATGGTGCCGATGTTTGTCTTTCGGAGGAAATACGGTTGAGCCATGCCTGTTCTTGATGATATTCAGGTCTACGAAAAGCGACGCGTGTTGTACGTTCTGTTCACGCTTATCTTCCTGCTCCTGTTCTGGCGCTTGTACGAACTGCAGTTGATTTATCGCGATGTGTACGGACAACAAGCCCACGAGAACAGCGTCCGGGTTATTCCGAAGGAACCGATTCGCGGCTACATGTACGATCGGAACCGCAATCTGGTGGTCGACAACCGTGCATCGTTCACCGTTACGGTGATGCCGTACGAATTCGACCGCAAGAACATCCCCTACCTTGCTGCGCTTCTCAAAATGACGCCGGAGGAAATCAAAGCCGCGATTGATAAAGGTGCGAGCTACAATCGGTTCATTCCAGCAAAAATCAAACGCGACGTTGATCAGAGAACCGTTGCGGCACTCGAAGAAACACGCGAGAAACTCCCGGGGGTTGATTACCAGATTGAATCAACGCGAACGTATATCACGCCGGCACACGCGTCGCACATTCTCGGATACACAAAGGAAATCTCCGAGTGGCAACTCTCACGAAGTGATCCCGAGGAGTACGCGCAGGGCGACGTGGTGGGATCAAGCGGCCTCGAGGCCAAGTATGAAACGAATATCCGCGGAAAAAAAGGTGCTGATTACAGTACGGTAAACGTGCGCGGACAGGTCGTGGGCACATTCGATCAGGGAACACTGAACAAGCCCGCACTCGATGGCAACGACCTCCAATTGACCATGGATTTTTCACTGCAGGCGTTTGCCGAATCATTGTTTGCCGATAAGCGCGGCGCACTTGTTGCCATCGACCCGCGCGACGGCGGGATTCTCGCGTTCGTCAGCAAACCCGATTACAATCTTTCAGTCCTCAGCGGCGTAACACCTACAAGCGTCTGGCGCGATCTGAACAGCAATGATCAACGACCGTTGTTCAACCGGGCCACACTCACCCGGTATCCTCCCGGATCGACATTCAAGATGATTCTTGCGCTGGCTGCACTCGAGGAGGGGATTATCACGCCCAACTGGACAATTCAATGTGGCGGAGTCTTCCCCTTCGGCAACAAGGTGTTCAAAGATCTCCACGTCCACGGCGCGGTGAATCTTGAAAAAGCAATCCAGGTCTCGTGCAATGTGTTTTTTTACCGGCTCATGCTCATGGTTGGACTTGATACGTGGGCGCACTATGCCTCGGAGTTTGGGTTTGGAAAACAAACCGGCCTCGACATTATCGAAGAGAGTCCCGGACTGCTCCCCACAACATCGTACATGAACAAACGCTATGGCGAGCGCGGCTGGACACGGGGCTTCCTTGTCAGCCTTGGCATTGGTCAGGGAGAACTGGGCGTGACACCCGTGCAGATGGCGTGCTATGCAATGGCACTTGCGAACAAGGGCAAGTACCATCAGCCTCATGCGGTTGCCGCGTTCATGGATCGGGCAACGGACATTACGACTCTCAACAAATACTCGTCGAGAAAGATCAGTCTTTCCGAGAACACGTGGGACGTGGTGAGAGAAGGAATGCGTCGAGTTGTGGAGGAACCTGGCGGCACTGCCCGCGTTGCCCGCGTGAAAGGAATCCAGAGTGCAGGCAAAACCGGTACCGCGCAGAATCCCCACGGAGAGGATCACGCGTGGTACGTGGGCTTTGCCCCCTACGAGAATCCGACCATCGCGATTGCCGTGTTGGTTGAGAATGCGGGATTTGGTGGCGCCGTTGCCGCACCGATCGCGGGTTTGTGTGTCGAAAAATATTTGTACGGTCGGCTCATCCGGTTCGATGGCAAGCAACCCGCGGCGCCGATGGCCGGCGCCCCACGCGATAGCAGCGCAACGAACCGCACGCTCTCTTCGACGCAGCAACGAACCGACGGAGGGAAACAGTAATGGCGAACTTCTTTCGGGAACGCGTTGAATTCCCGACGCTCTTCGCGAGCCTCGCGTTGGTCGTTGCCGGACTGATATCGATTTACAGCGCAACGTACGACGCGAAAATGTCGGAGTTGTTTGCCAAGCAAGTTGTTGCAACGGGCGCGGGCGTGTTCCTGCTCATCGTCGCGTCATTGCTCCCGCTGCGTACGCTGCAGCTCATCTCCATGCCCGCATATTTTCTTTCGCTGCTTACCCTGGTGACTGTGTTGCTGATTGGAAGACAGGTCTCCGGCTCGACCAGTTGGTTCAATCTGGGTCCGTTCAGTGTGCAGCCATCGGAATTTGCAAAAGTGACGACAATTCTGGCGCTGGCGAGCTACCTGCAGCGCACCGATGTGAGTCTTCAGAAAACAAAAGACCTGCTGATTGCGTGCGCGATCATCGCCGCGCCTGTACTCCTTATTCTTAAACAGCCCGACACGGGAACGGCGTTGACTTTTGTGGGGATGTTTGTTCCTGTATTGTTCTGGGGTGGAGCAAAACCGTTCACCCTCGTCACTCTCATTTCTCCCGGCGTCGTTGCGGTGGGCGCCCTGCTCGGTCCAACGCCGTTCTTCGTCGGCATTGTTGCACTGGGAGTACTCATTTTCATTACGAAGCAGAATTGGATTTCGGCGGCTGTTGTGTTTTCCATGATTGTGTTTATCGGCATTTCCGTCCAATCGATTCACGACAATCTCCGTCCGTATCAACAGAAACGTATTGCAACGTTCCTCGATCCCAACGCGGACCCGCTCGGAGCCGGGTACAATGTTCTTCAGTCGAAGGTCGCCATCGGATCGGGCGGCATACTTGGAAAGGGATTCCTGAAAGGAACACAAACGCGCCTCAATTTCATCCCTGCACAATGGACTGATTTTATTTTCACGGTACCCAGCGAAGAGTTCGGCATGCTGGGGGCAACGACCATACTGATCTTGTTCATGGTCTTGCTCTTTCGCGGTATCAAGGTGGCCTCCGCTGTTAAGAACAGTTACGGAAGCTTCGTCGCTATCGGCATTGTCGGAATTTTCGCGACGCATATTTTCATCAACATCGGAATGGCGCTCGGCATGATGCCTGTGATTGGCGTTCCGTTGCCGTTCCTGAGTTATGGCGGCTCTGCACTCCTTGCCAACATGATCATGATCGGGTTGCTCTTAAATCTGTATGCAAACCGAAAAGAGTATTAGTAGTCTGTTGAAAAAGCAGTTCACCGCCATCGTGAGCGATCCCATATTCACACCTACACCACAATGAAGTCTATGGCAAAGAAACGAGCTTCCCGTCCCCGCACAATGTCAAAAAAGAAGATCAGGCACGCGTCATATGAGCTTTCTCCCGATCAGCTTCGGTGGCGATGCAAGATCGAGGACGTCCGGACAGAAATTTCAGTCGGCGGCAATTCAAGTCAGATCATCGGACAGGAACGCGCATTGCGCGCGTTGCGAGTCGGATTGGAAATGGCCCACTTTGGATACAACATCTTTGTCACCGGAGTAACCGGAACGGGCCGCACGACCACCGTCAAGACACTGTTGAGCGAGCTGGAACATTTGCAGGCAACACTTACGGACAAGTGCTTTGTCCACAACTTCCGCGACGCCGATTCCCCGCGACTTGTTGTCCTTCCGGCGGGGAAGGGAGCGGCGTTCAAGAAAGACATTGCCACGCTGCTGAACGAATTGGTTTCACAGATTCCCGCGGCATTTGAGAGCCGGCGCTACAATGAATTACGCAAATCAACACTCGAACATTTTCAGGAACGACAGCGTTCGGTGCTGCGCGACCTGGAGAAGAAGGTGAAGGAACGGGGCTTCGAAGTCGTACAGGTGCAGACCGGATCTGCGACGCGTCCGGAAATTGCGCCCATGCTCGATGGCAATCCTGTGACGATGGACCAGTTTCAGGCAAAGGTCGACTCTGGCGAGATGACCAAGGACGCGTTTGAGAAAATGCTCGCCGCTCAAGCAGACCTTGAGCGCCAGATGGACAACGTGATGCGCGAGATGCGCAACATCGAGCGCAAAGCAAAACGCTCAGCCGAGCAGCTTAGCTACAAAGTCGTACAGCCGATTGTGGAAGAATTGGTGAGCGAGATCGACGATCAACATACCGAACCGGCAATTCACGAGTTCCTTGCCGAACTCAAGGAGCATGTGCTTACCAATCTTGCCCGGTTCACCTCGCGCGACGAACCGCAGCCAACCATGCTTGGCATTCCGCTGCAACGCGACGAAGATCGATTCACGGAATTTCAGGTCAATGTTGTTGTTGATAACAGCGGAATCGACGGTCGTCCGATTATCATCGAGTCGAATCCCCGTTACAAGAATTTGTTTGGCACCATTGAGCGGGTTGTTGACCGCAACGGCGTGTGGAGAACAGACTTTACGCTGATCAAAGCAGGCTCGCTGTTGAAAGCCGACGGCGGATATCTCGTCATCAACGCAATCGATGCGCTTGTGGAACCGGGAGTCTGGACAACACTCAAGCGGGTCCTGCGCAACAACAAGCTGGAAATCCAACCACCTGACTTCGGCAACTACAGCACACAGTCTGCTCTCAAGCCGGAACCCATTGCCATCGACGTTAAAGTGATCATGGTCGGCGACGCCTACACGTACGGCCTGCTGTACGAACTCGACGATGACTTCAAGAAGATTTTCAAGATCAGATCGGATTTTGATGTTGTGATGTCGAACGATGCAAAGTCTGTCGAGGCCTATATTGCATTCATCACACGCAAAGCCGAGGAGGAAAAACTCCTTCCGGTGGGTCCGAGTGGCATGGCAGAGATTGTTGAGTATGGCGTACGCCTTGCAGGACAGCATAACAAGATTTCCACGCGATTCACCGTGATCGCCGATGTGATACGCGAAGCCAGCTACTGGGCATCGAAAGATGGCGCTGTGGGAATCACGGGGGCGCACGTCCGCAAAGCAGTCGAGGAACGCATAGAGCGTGTCCGGTTGATCGAAGAAAAAATCCAGGAGATGATTGAGGACGGATCAATTCGTGTCGATACGGAAGGGGCTGTTGTCGGGCAGGTGAACGGATTGTCTGTCTATGAAATGAGCGGGTATTCTTTCGGCAAACCATCGCGACTCACGGCGAAGACCGGTGTCGGCCGCGCCGGCATCATCAACATTGAGCGCGAAGCCGATATGAGCGGGCCATCCCACAACAAGGGAGTGCTGATTCTGACCGGCTACTTGCGTGACAAGTTCTCCAAAAAGAAACCGCTCGTGTTGAGCGCGAGCATTGCGTTTGAACAATCATACGGCGGCGTTGATGGCGATAGCGCGTCCTCGGCCGAGATTTACGTGCTGCTCTCAAGTCTTTCCGAGTTGCCCATCAGGCAGGATCTGGCAGTGACGGGATCGGTCGACCAGCACGGCAACATTCAGCCTATCGGCGGCGTCAATCAGAAGATCGAAGGATTCTTCGATGTCTGTAATGCCCGTGGCCTTACGGGCACGCAGGGAGTTCTCATCCCGAAACAAAATGAATCGGACCTCATGCTGCGCCACGATGTCATCGATGCTGTGAAGAAGAAGCGTTTTCACATCTACAGCATCTCGACAATCGACGAGGGCATCGAGATCCTCTTTGCCAAGCCGGCAAAGATTGTTCACGCGAAGGTTGACAGAAAGCTCTCAGATTATGCGAAACGCGTAAAGAAGTTGGGCTGACGAAACTCTCCAGCGTCTCAGATTAGATGACAGGCCATCCTCGCACAGGATGGCCTTTTTCTTTTGACTGACGCAAACCCCCTCTGCAAACGTTTTCTTGCCACTTCCACGATCCACTCACCTATCAATATACCATCATCGCGGTATGTCCCTCCCCTGCTGGAAAATGTACATTGGTGTCAACAAAAACGGGATAGGTTGGCGCCGACACCGTTCCGAAGGGACGAATAATCAAACACAGTAACAAATGGAGGGAAGAATGAAAGCAGTTGCTAAACTCGTCGCTGGCATCATGCTGGTGTTGGTCGTTGCAGTTGCACACGCCGACGTTGTGTATGACATACAGGTCACGCCGAATACTGTTGCCGCACTGCAATGGAATCAGGATGTGACCATCACGTTCAATTACAAAACGTCACAGGCAAGCGGTGTGCGCATTTTTGCGCGGCCCATCAGCGGGTCGTCATTGTCGCCGAGCTATGCCGCCTCGGGCTCGCCGCTCTTTACCGGAAGCGGCACCGGAAGTCAAAGCTTCACGATTACATCCGGAAATGTTATCGTTGACAAGATTCGATTTCAGGTGTATAACGCAAACCAATCGCAGCTTATCCTCGAGTTCTACGTTCCCGTGAAGTTCTATTTTGGGGCACACGCCATTACGAACGTCCAGATTTCCCCGACTTCAGCAACAAGTCTTCAGCACAATCAGAACGTCAATATTTCGTTCGACTATCGGACGAGTCAGGCAGGCGGCGTCAGAATCTTTCCGCGTCCAATGAGCGGAGGTTCTCTCGCCACCGGTTATGCTGCATCCGGGTCTCCGTTGTACGCTACAGGCAGCGGATCAGGGACAGGGTACTTTACTATCACCGGTGGGGACGTAGAAGTCGATGGCGTCCGCTTTCAAATGTATGATGCGAATCAGACAACGTTGTTACAGGAGTTCGTCGTGCCCGTCAAGTACAAGTTTTCTGCCCATTCCATTTCGGGGATCGTCGTCACCCCGTCTGTTC
>CAYJNF010000086.1:0-10495 GCA_964370915.1 uncultured Chitinophagales bacterium | reverse complement strand
GATTTGACGTGTTCTTCTGTCCAAGATGCCAGCCGGCATCACGCAAACTCTTTATCGATTGGAACAAGGTGTGACGCCACGTTGGAGCACGCACCTGATTGACGTTCTCTCCTATCTGGCGTATATTTCATACGCACACCGTTCTTTTCTCTTCTTTTTGAGATGGAGTTAACTATGAACCTCTATGAATTATTGCATCGTCATTCGAGCGAAATACTTGGCGAAGCCGTTGAGGCAATGACCCGCGCACGGCTGAAAAGCTATACCGATGCGGGACCCGAACATACGCATTCACGCCTGAAGGCACTGCTTGCCCTCACGCAGCGCGCCGTGAAAGAAAAAAATCTTCTGCCCATGCTGGCACATGCAGAGACAATCGCCGCGCAACGCCACTCTGCCGGATTTGATTTGTGGGAAGTGCAGACGGCGTTCAACGTGCTCGAAGAAGCAATCTGGAAGCGGATTATCAAGGACCTTCCGCCGGATCAGTTTGCAGAAGCGCTCGGATTGGTGAGCACCGTCCTTGGCGCAGGCAAAGACGCGCTGGCGCGTAGTTACGTAACGCTTGCCAGCAAATCAAAATCGCCGTCGTTGAATATGCAATCGCTCTTTGCCGGTACAGAAAGTTAGAGATGCAGCCAAAAGCTCCCGGAGCAGTCCAAGCCTTTTTCCCACATCCCCGTCAAATGAAAGGTCTACCCGATGATTCGTACGATTGCCGATTTTGAACATTTGTGGTCACGAGAAATCGAGAACACACAAAAAGTCTTCAAGCATCTCACCAACGGTTCCCTCGCAACCATTGTCCATCCCGATGTGCGCACGCTCGGCAGACTCGCGTGGCATATCGTAACAACAATCCCCGAGATGACCGACCACATGGGATTGAAAACTGCCGGACCAAAGCAGGACGATCCCATTCCTGCAACGGCAAAGGAGATCCAGAAAGGATACAGCGACGCAGCAATCTCGTTGCTTGAGGAAGTGAAAAAGACCTGGAAAGACGAGACCCTGGAGGTTGTCGATGACATGTACGGAGAGAAGTGGAAGCGCGGCTTTTCACTGCAGGGATTCGTGATCCATGAAGTCCATCATCGCGCAGAGATGATCGTTCTCATGCGCATGTTGGGACTTTCTGTTCCCGGTGTATACGGACCCACACGAGAGGAATGGGCAAAATACGGAATGCAGCCACCGACAGTGTGAGCAATTCTCCTTCCTCTCATACGAAAACATCCAGCAGCCCCATGCGGATGAGTAGTAGGGAACACCCGGCTTTGCGCGGAATGCGCTCGACAATCGTTGGCATCGTTGTTAACGCACTCCTGGCAATTACCAAAGGGGCGGCGGGCTTCATTGGCAACTCGTACGCCCTCATTGCCGATGCCATTGAATCGACGTCAGATATACTCAGCTCGTTCATTGTCTGGACCGGCCTCAGAATCGCAGCGAAGCCCCCGGATGACAATCACCCCTACGGACACGGCAAGGCAGAGCCACTCGCCGCAGTTGTTGTAGCGATTGCCTTGTTTGCCGCCGCAGTCATCATTGCAGTGCAGAGCGTCAACGAAATTGTAACGCCTCACCATGCCCCTGCACCGTTCACCCTCATTGTGCTGGTGTTGGTGGTGATCACCAAGGAAATGTTGTTCCGCTTTGTCTTCAAAGTTGGCGAAGAAGTGGAAAGCACAGTCGTGAAAACCGACGCGTGGCATCATCGCAGTGATGCGATTACTTCGGCGGCGGCTTTTATCGGAATCAGTGTGGCGTTGATAGGCGGCGATGGTTACGAAAGTGCCGACGATTGGGCGGCAATGTTCGCGTCGCTGATCATTGCAATCAACGCGTACAGGATGTTCCGCCCGGCGATCAATGAAGTGATGGACACCGCCCCGCCGGCCGACATCAAGAGGAATATTCTTCTCTGTGCTCAGGGAGTCGAGGGGGTCGTGGAAATCGAGAAATGCTATGTTCGCAAGATGGGCTTCGAGTACTATGTTGATATCCACGTTGTTGTGGATAGAGAATGTCCGGTGTGGCGCGGACATGATATTGCTCATCGAGTAAAGGATGCTGTCCGTCTTTCCAGAAAGGGCGTTGCCGACGTACTCGTGCATATTGAGCCAACAAACGAAACCTCAACGCACTGATCCAATCGCAGAGCTTGTAGTCCAATTCACCATTTCGTGTGGCAATAATGTCACGGTTTGACTTGTCATATCCCTTCGTGCTGTGGTAGCCCTGCCTCAACACTTCGATTGGAATCTTCACAGTTCGACAATTCGAATCCCCATGGATCATTTTCCCACCTCCGATTACCGGCATACGATTTGATTGGATTTGCTGCCAGCGCATCTTGCAGCAATCACTTCAATACTCGTTTATCGGAAGGAACAGCCATGCACCAAGTCAAATATCTGCTTGCAATACTTCTGTTGTTTTCTGTTGTCGCACCTGCCCAGCAACCAGATGATTGGGAGTGGATGAATCCAAAACCGCAGGGCAACACGATCAACGCACTCCATTTTGTTGACGATAATGTCGGTTATGCAGCCGGCGCGTATGGGACAATTCTGAAGACACTGGATGGCGGAGTAAGCTGGCACAAAATGAATTCCGGAACAACTGAACAATTCCTTAGCGCGTATTTCACCGACGCGAGCACCGGTTACGTAGGTGGACCGAATCAACTTCTCAGGAAAACAGCAGACGGTGGGCAAACATGGACCACGCTGCATTTGCCGAACCTGGGCCAGCTTGATTCGCTCTTCTACGTCATGGATGTTGACTTCGTTTCCCCTCAAACGGGCTACGTTACCGGCTTCTTTTTGCTGGAAAGCAAAATCTGGAAAACCACGGACGGTGGTACCAGTTGGGAGACGCAAACAACCGGCGGAGCAAATTATCTCAAGCGATCGTTTTTCCTGAACGAGAGTATCGGTTGGGCGGTTGGCGGCGCGTTTGCCAGTGAGATTATCAAAACAACAAATGGCGGAACAACCTGGCAGCTCGTCCAAAGCGACAACTATCGCGCCTTGCTCGACATCTCTTTCGTTTCGACAACACTGGGATTCGCAGCGGGAGAGAACGGAGTCATTCTGAAATCGACCGACGCAGGAAGTAGCTGGCTGCAGGTCGGCTCACCAACCTCTCTCGACATCACATCATTGGTTTTTGTCGACTCAAATACCGGATTCGGATTCGGAACAGGATCGGTGTATGTGAAAACAACCAACGGTGGAACAACATGGGAAGAGCATTCGCTCGGCATTCAGAGCGTGAGGTCGTACTACGACGCGCTCATAACACCGAATGGAACAATTCATGTCGCGGGCTCCTACGGAACAATGATCCGTTCGACAAATGCGGGAACGAGTTTCGTCTCTCAACCGTACGTGTCGGAAGGATACATTTCGGATATTGAATTCGTCAATCCGTCAACAGGATATGCTGTTGCCGGCTATAGTGGCGGAGACATCCTGAAGACGACCAATGCTGGCGTCACCTGGACTTCGCAAATCACCTCCTATACTCTCCCCATCTACGGCATCGCGTTTACCAGCGAGGGAACCGGATATCTTGCGGGGAGCCTTTCGGTGTACAAAACAACAAACGGCGGCACCAACTGGACAACCATCTACACAAGCACGACAAACGAAATCTTCTCAGATATTTTCTTCACGAACGCCAACACGGGCTATGTGATCGGATCGTATGGCAGACTTCTGAAGACTACAAACGCGGGCGCAAACTGGGTCGCCGCTACCATTTCAGGATCAGGAAGCTTTCTGAGCTCGATATATTTTGTGAACGAGAACACCGGATACGCCGTGGGGGATTTCAACGTTGCAGTCAAGACGACCGACGCCGGTGCAACGTGGACGGCTTTGATGGCAGGATCGGCATTCGTGAACCACAACGCCGTCTGGTTTACAGATCAGAACACGGGTTACATATCGTCAAACGACGGTATTTACAAAACGACAAATGCCGGAGCCTCATGGTTTTCAACCGGCGCACCTGCGGGCGGCTATTCCAACGTTCAGTTTCGGGGAAACTTCGGGTACGCAATTACCAGCGGCGGAAAGATCATCAAATCAACCGACGCAGGAGCAAGTTGGATTGTACAACCAACCGTAACGGAGAACGGTCTGTACGGATTGTACTTCAACTCGGACAACTTCGTTTATGCGGGTGGGCTTCTCGGAACAATGATCAAGACCATTCCTACAGAGCTGAGACCATCTTCCACATCAGGAAATATTTTGGAAGTGCCCGAGGTCGTTGCCCTGCATCAAAACTACCCAAACCCGTTCAATCCAACAACCACCATAACATTTCAAGTCCCTCAGAATGCATACACCTCGTTGAAGGTATATGATCTCCTGGGTCGTGAAGTGGCAGAACTGATTAACGAAGCCATTACGCCGGGCACTCATGCAGTGCCGTGGAATGCTTCTGATCTTGCAAGCGGCATGTATTTCTACAGGCTCGAGGTCGGAGGGTTCAGCGAAACGAAGCGAATGATGTTGCTGAAGTAGACCATGCTGTCTGCTTTGCCGAGTAAGTCTACGCTTCGTCTACATTGATGAAAGAAGGTTTTCGTCCCCATCTCGGGCCTACTCCCTCACGCTAACGGGCTCTTTGATGGGTTCTTTCTTGTACCATTGCAGCAGTGTGTTGACCGATGTTTCCGTCAGGATGGAGCCGGACTTCAACAGCAGTTGCCCGCTCAACGTGACGATGTCTTCTTTCAACACCATTCCCGGATAAAGAGCAGTTATCCTGAGCAACTTCTCTTCAACTCCCGGCTCATCAATCTTTTTTGCACTCAGCATTTTCTGAATGATGGCGGCATCATACTTATGCGGATTCCGCGCCATCTCGCGCAGAAGATCGGCAACAAGCAGACTACCCACCTTTCGCGTAACCACATCAATCAGAATGTGCAGCAGGCGGGCACCCAGAGGAATCTCTGCTCCCTTCACACTGCTCTCCACAGGCTCCCCCGTACCATCGAAGTTTTTTGCCTGAAGCTCAATGATTCTTGCAACTTCCCCAAACCTGGGAATCTCTTTCAATACTCCTGCAGCAAGAAGGTGGTGGTTGCGAGCCATGGGGGATCGTTCTACAGCACCGAGTCCCTCCATTTCGATGCTCACCTGAATCGAAGCAGGCAGCAACGCAATGCCGAGATGAAACAACTCAAGCGCACGTTCGATTTGCCACCGTTCGTCCTTCGGAATCTCGTGAGACAGGTGGAGGAAAGCGTCGCCGAGTGTCTTGACGCGATTGCCAAGCGTCGCAACAGAAGGGGCGACGTGGCTCACGATGTCGCTGAGAACGCGGACCGTTTGCGCAACAGTGCCGTCAAGAAGTTCTGTCAGTTTGCGATTCTCCTCGTCGAGCGATAGGGAGAGCCAGTCATTCTTTGCTTTGAGATTGTGCTGCTCGATCCACTCCCGCACCTGCCGTCTGAGTCTTGCATCATCCCAGGGTTTTGAAACATACGAGTGGATTCCACCGATGTTGATGGCGCGTATGGTATCATTCTGGTCGGAGTAGCCTGTAATCAACACGCGAACAGAGTCCGGGGCAATCTGTCGAACAATATCCAACACTGCCACACCCTCGATTTCAGGCATTCTCTGATCGGACAACACCACTGCGAACGGGCCGTGTTCGTGCATCACGTCGCGAATCTTCGTTGAGTCCTCGAGAGTAGTTATCGAGCAAGGCTCCTTTCTCATCAGAGAATGAAACGCTGAGAGCAGCTGCTGCTCGTCGTCAACATACAGCACTTTGCGGTTTTCCACGAATTGTTCCATGGGTCCTCCCTAAGTTCGGGTCATGATTGACGGGAAAGAATGGGAGCAAGGACGCCGGCGAACTCCTTCTTCATCGCGTCGACTCTGGGATCATACGGAAGAGCGTTGCGCCCATCGACAAAGGCACTGGCAAGCTGCGTGATGAGCGTTGTGTCACTCTCCCCGGCATGCGAATGGTGGTTCGCAACAGCGGCAATGAGGGGTGCGGGAAAATTCCAGTGCGTAAGTACTGCGGCGCCCAATTCGGAATGGCTCGCCCCAAAGAATTCTGCTTCCCGCATGTTCGGCTTATGGTCATCGTTGAACTGAAGCGATTCGAATTCCCTGAACCGCTCAGGCGCAGAGCAGAGACGCAGCACGAGGCCAATATCCAGCATCAACGCAGCCGCATACGGTTCCTGCGGATCAACTTTGGTTGGCCAACGACCTGCAATTGTTCGTGCTATCTGCGCGCGCAGCACGGAAAGATCCCATTGCTGTTCGATGCGACGCTCGATCGAGGGATCGGAGCTTCGATTGACATTCTTAAATGCCTCAAAGCCCAGAACGATGTTGACCACCTCATCTATTCCAATGAAGGTGACGGCAGTAGACACGGACGTAACAGGATTGCGTACGCTGTAAAACACCGAGTTGGCAATCTGGAGAAGTTTTGCGACCAGCGCCGGGTTCCGCTCAATCTCCGCAACCATTTCCTTGGGCGAATGGGTTTCCTTCAAAAGCTCAAGCAGGCGCGCATGTAACCGCGGCGGGGAGGGAAGGTGGTTGAATGAGTGGAGAATTTCAAGAAGGCGCTGTTGCCGCAAATTACGCTGCAGCGTCACGCCTTCCCGTATCGTTGCTCGCAGGTTATCGTCGTCCCACGGCTTCATGATGTAATGGTGTGTGAGGCCGTTCGAAAGAACATTGAGCACCACCGATTTCTCTTCGTACCCACTCAAGATAATCCGAAGCGCCCGGGGATTGATCACTGCCGATCGCTCAAGAAGTTCAACGCCGGTCATCTCCGACATGCGCATATCGGACACAATCACGTCGGCTTCATTCTGCTCAAGAAAACTCAGCGCACTGCTCCCGGAATTGAACGTATGAATCCGGTATCCCTCCTTGCGAAGAAGGCCCCGAAGTGCAAGCAGGATTGCTTCTTCATCATCCACAAATACGATCGTGGGAACATGCGGCTGTGCCGGCGCCAGCGCGTGAGCGGCGTTCATGAGGGATCCTTTATGTCAGAGGGTTGCATCAGGGGAAGGCTTATCAAGAATTGTGTTCCACTTCCGACCGTGCTTTCAACGGTGAGCGAGCCATTGTGTTTGCCGATAATAGTGGAAGAAATCCAGAGACCGAGGCCGGTTCCTCTGCCAACTGACTTCGTCGTAAAAAACGGATCAAAGATTCGCTTCAGATTTGTTGCAGGGATTCCACACCCGGTGTCGCGGATGGCAACCAATACATTATCGGCATCCGTTTTGGTCGTGATGGCAATCGTTCCCGTCCCTTCTATAGCGTGTGCAGCGTTAACCAGAAGGTTGACGAGTACTTGCTTGATCTCGCCGATATTGCATTTGACAGGCGGCACGACGCCAAACTCCTTCACGATGGCAGCCTTGTACTTTAGCTCGTTCCACACAACCGTCAGTGTCTCCTCAATAGCATCATTGATGTTTGCGTCACTGAACGCATGTTGTGAAGTATGTGCAAACCCTCGAAGGCCGTCAACAATTTTCTTGATGCGTTGAATGCCATCGCGGATGCTGGTGATCATGGCAGGGAAATCCTGCAGAATAAACTCGAGATCAATGCGGACGGCGTGTTCATCAAGTTTTGCCAGCTCGGCCCCGATCCCGTCCGGTGCGTGCGCAAGGCTCTTGCCGAGGCTTTGCCATTCCTGAAGCAACGCTGTCGCGTCGGCGAAGTACTCCAGAAGCCGACTCATGTTGCTGGAAACATACGCAAGCGGATTATTGATCTCATGTGCTATCCCGGCGGTTAACGCGCCGAGGGATGCCATCTTGTCCGCCTGAACAAGCGTTCCCTGCATCCGTTTCAGTTCCGTGATATCGCGTCCAATGCCCACCAGACCTTTGATCTTCCCGTCCTGGTCGCGATACGGCACTTTTGTTGTCAGTATCGTTGCACTGCGACCGGACCGTGTGATGATTTGTTCTTCCCGGTTTATCAACGGTTCGCCGGTGGCGATGACGTGTTGATCGTCTGCGTTTGATTTGGCGGCAACCTCATGCGGACGAAAATCGAAGTCCGTCTTTCCCACTACGGCATCTCGGGTTGTTTGCCCAAGAGCGCGGACATGGGACATATTATTGATAAGAAAATGGGTATCTGTGTCTTTTACGTAGACACGATCAGGGAGACTGTCAATCAGCGTGAGCAACAATTCCCGTTCTGAGGCCAACGCGTCTTCGGCTTTTTTACGCTCAGTGACATCTCGGTAGATGCTCAGCAGAATAGTTTCTTGATCGCCCAGTTCAATGAAAGAGTTTGACAGTTCGACCCAAACGGTTTTGCCATTCCAGAGCACCATTCTTCGTTCCAGTTGAGGAGAGATCGACCTGTTGGCAAATCGCACTCTGTGCTTCTCCAGTATTCCCGATTCCGAGGCATACGCCTCTGAAAAGAGCTGCCCTTCGATTTCGTTCTTTTGTTTCCCAACAATCCTGCAGTACGCATCATTCACGCGCAACACACGTCCGTCCGCATCAGTCAGCCGAAGCCCAACGATCGACGTATCCCATATCGATCGGAACAACACCTCGGATTTCAAGAGAGCTTCCGTTGTCCGCGTTCTCTCCGTTATGTCTTCATCAACAACAAGCCAGTGCGAGATCTGTCCTTCATTGTTCGTGAGAGGTGAAAGGATCGTTCGTTGCCACATCACTTTGTCAGAGGTCAAGCTTCGTTTCGACGTTCCGTGCCATTCCTTGCCCGAGACAACCGCCTGCCACATTCCCTCCACGTCACTCTGTGCGCTGTCGCTTCGTCTCACAGCGAGCAGATTCTTTCCGAGGGTTTCACTCTTTCTGCGGCCGGTGATTGTTTCGGATTTTGGATTCATGTACTGAATGGTTCCATCTGCATCGGTGAACATGATTCCTGTGGGGCTTTGCTCAATTGCCCGATGCATCAATTGGATCTCGTCAGTCAACAACTTCAGTGTGCCGCGGGCCCTCATGCCAACGCGTATGCGAGCCACCAGATCCTTTGTATTGAACGGCTTCGTGATGTAATCATCTGCACCTGCCTCCAGCGCCTGAATTTTTTGGCTTATGTCGGTCACGCCTGTGAGCAGAATAACATAGCGGCCGGCAAGGCCCACGTCTTCGCGAATTGCACGCACAACTTCAAGACCGGTTCGGCCCGGCATCGACCAATCAAGGATGATAACGTCCGGACGTTCCTGCTGTATGAGCTCCCACGCAGCATTGCCATCCGCGGCAGCTTTGCAGGAATAGCCTTCCCGTTCGAGTATGCCTGTTAATATGGCTCTGAGCTCATTCTCGTCATCGGCACACACAATACTTGTGCTCATGGATTTCTCTCGGCAGTTTCGTTTTTCACGATGCCTCCTCGTGAATGGTGTCGAGGACACGACGTGCCAGCCATTTCGTGGTGCCCAACGAATGGCTCCACTCAGTCTTTCGGTCCGGTCTTCTCATTACCATCAAGGACATTTCTCACAAGACTCAGTATGTCTCCCTCGAGATATGGTTTCGGCAAGACATCGGCAATATCCAGTCCAAGTATTTCCGCCCGGACTTCCGGATCGATGTAGCCGCTGGATACAATGCACTTTACTTTCGGGTCAATTCCCTTCATCCTCCTTAACGCATCCAACCCGGAAAGTTTTGGCAGTCCGAAGTCCATCAGCACCAGCGCAATCGGTCCGCTCTCATTCTTGAAAATCTCGACTGCTTCCACACCGTCGATCGCCGTCAACACACGGTAGCCATTCGACGTGAGAATGTTCTTGATCGCGTCGCGCAACAGTTCTTCATCTTCAACGACGAGAATTGTTTCGTTCTTCCCCCGTGCACGGGTTTGTTCTTCTTCTTTCTTTGCGATCTGATCAAGGCGGTTTCCTGGCACAGGAAAGTACATTCGGAATGTTGTACCCTCGCCGGGTTTGCTCTCAACATCAATGAAGCCATGATGCTCGTTTATAATGCCATAAACAACGGAAAGCCCCAAGCCTGTTCCCTTTCCCAATTCCTTGGTCGTGTAGAACGGCTCGAAGATCCGTTTGCGCACCTCTTCGTTCATTCCTGTACCGTTGTCGCGCAGGGTAACCTGTACATACTCATCCATGGTTGCGTCCGGGAAGCGCCTTTGCACGGTCTCACCGGAAATGGTTTCTGTCGCAATGCTGATGGTACCGCCATGCGGCATTGCATCGCGTGCATTGACGCAGAGATTGAGAAGCGTTTGATGAAGCTGGGTCGCGTCACCATCGATCAACGACAGCTGGCGTCCGAGTTGAAACGAGAACGTGATGGACTTGGGGAATGTCTCCTCGAACAGCTTCGCAAGCTCCTTGATAATGTCGTTGATGCGAACCAGCTCGAATCGAATTTCGGACTTGCGCGCAAACGTGAGAATCTGTCGCACAAGAGAAGCGCCACGTTGTGCTGCCGTATCGATTGCACTAAGGC
>CAYJNF010000085.1:8763-10585 GCA_964370915.1 uncultured Chitinophagales bacterium | reverse complement strand
GACCGGGCGATTTCCGTTCTCCGCCGCTCTCCCCCCGAGAGCATATAGCCTTTGCTCTTCGCAATCTGCGTGATGCTGAAATCGGACATCAGTTCTTCACACCGGCGCTTCCTGTCGGCGGCACTCAAATCCATCATCTGCAGTACTGCCATCAAGTTCTCTTCGACAGTCATCTTCCGAAACACGGAAGCCTCCTGTGACAGATAGCCAAGTCCCATACGCGCGCGCTTGTACATGGCAATACGCGTGATCTCAATGTCATCGAGAAATACGTTCCCGCTGTCGGGCTTGATCATCCCCACCGTCATGTAAAACGTGGTGGTTTTGCCCGCTCCGTTTGGGCCAAGCAAGCCAACGACTTCGCCCTGCCGGACATCAATGCTGACGTTGTTGACGACTGTCCGCTTCTTGTATGCCTTCACGAGATTGGTTGAACGAAGAACCCGCAATACAGGTATTGAAGTTGGATCTGACATTATTTTTTCTTTGTTCGTTGTTGACGCGGCGTGAAATCAGACTCTCTGAGTGCGGGTTTGTGTTCACGCCAGGAAAATCCTGCAAGGGCAAACTCGCTCTCCTTGCCAGCCACAAGGTTTTCAGGAAAGTACTGACCTTCCACTCCGCCGAATACTTTGATGGCACTCAATTTCTCATTCTCCCACAGCATCGTAATCCGGTCGCCGCTGGTTTTGTTCAAGCCGTTTGCGAGCGAATCTTCATAGAGATGATACACGGAGGTCGCCCTATTGATCACATCCATTTGTTGAAGCCCTTTCCCGCCAAACTTCATCATCAACTCGTCACCCGTAATCTGATCGAAACGATTTTTCCGAACCGAATCACTCTGGGAAATCGCCACCGCATTTCCCATCACGCGAACCCGGTCAAGTTTCTGCTTCTGCAAGAATACATCGATGGAATCTCCCGAGACCTGCGTGCGGTCATACCAGACAACCGGCGACTTGCGGAGCAGCATGCTATCGGCTTGAGTGTAGAACACCGCGATGCCTGCCGTGGATGCAAGGTCTGCACGAATGATTTCGACACTGTCTGTTGCAATGAGACGACGTGTCGAATCACCGCGGTAGGCTTCCATCACTCTGCTTCGAACAACAAGCGTGTCAATCCGAAACTCATTCGCCGCTGTGTCCATCTTCACAAGAACCGGCGACTCGGTCATGCGGCTGTAATCCTGGTTCCGGAACGATTCAAAGTGATCCCCGCGGATTGTCAGGTTATCCGGATAGTTTTGGATCTCCACATTGCTGAATGCCACCGTTCGCTGTTCAACGCGATAATAGACAAGCGAGTCGGAGGTAAGTCGCGACTCTGCATCCCGGGCAACGACATTCGTCCGGAAGAACGCTCGCTTGGGATTGACAAGATATTCTCCAAAGCGCGCCGTCAGGACCATCTTCCCGTCGTCGAGATGAACACTGTCATACGCAACAGCGCGACGCTCGTCGCGATAGTACATGCCTCGCGGAAAGCGCATGGTCAGACTGTCTTCCACAATCACGACATTGCCCATCAGCCGCACATTCCCCGACGACCTCAGCTGAACAGCACGATCGCAGGTCACGTAAATGCGATCTTGCGACAACGCCACACTGCCTATCAACTCCTGCGCCTGCTCACCATCGATCTCTCTGCCAATTAAGCTATCGGCATGTTCGATGAGAATCAAATTCTCCGACTGCGCATAGCCCTGCACACTGAGCCCGGAAACCAGAATCCCGACAAACACCAAGAGGCATGATCGATGCGTCATCCGACTCACTCCTTACTCACTGCACTTCCAGTTACCCGAAAGATCTTATAG
>CAYJNF010000085.1:0-8753 GCA_964370915.1 uncultured Chitinophagales bacterium | reverse complement strand
ATCTTATAGTTCTTGAGGCCCTGATCGCTTTCCATTCCTTGTCCCATGATGTGCTCTGTCGGCGAGACAATGTCTACGAATGCCTGGGTGGTGATTTTCCGATTGGCGTTGTTCCAAAACAGTGAGTCGGTTTTCAATGTCGTGCCGCTATCGGATACAACAACCACATTGCCGTACGCGGCAAAATCCTGCGTCGCATCGTTCACCCGCCCGCGCTTAGCCGTCAGCAGCGACGAGTGGCGTTCGTCCTGATCATAGAAGTCCACCCGGATGCTATCCGACAACAACGTGAATCGCTGCGTTGCAAAGCGTGCAATGTGCCCGGACCAGAGCACCGCCTTGATGCGCGCAGAGTCGGAAAATGTAATGGTGCTGTTCCAACTCTCCTGTGACGGGATTTCAGTATTCGGCAACGGAACAACCGAAGGTTTGATTTTCTCTTCGCAACCGGACAAGAACAAACAGAGGACGATAGCGGTGCAGCACTTCATACGGCGTCGTCTCCACCCAATCCCGCTTTCACGAGATCGTGAAGATGGACAACCCCCACGGGAAGTCCACTTTCCTCCACCACAATAATCTGAGTGATGTTGTACGATTCCATTTCCTGAAGTGCAAGGACGGCAAGCATTCCCTCGGTGATTGTTTTCGGCTTTCGCACCATAACGTCTTCAGCCTTGATCGTTGAGATGTCCGTCGTCTTCTGAAGCAGACGCCGGAGGTCGCCATCCGTAATCAAGCCTGCGAGGCTTCCATCGTGGTTGATGACACACGTACAGCCGAGCCGCTTTGATGTCATTTCCACAATTGCATCACGCAGCGGAACATCGGGGCTGACGCGCGGCACGGCTTCATCTCTCACCATCAACTCATCCACCTTGAGCAGCAAACGTTTGCCCAGCATACCTCCCGGATGATACAATGCAAAGTCCTCCTTGGTGAATTGCCTTTTGCTTAGCAGGGCAATCGCCAGCGCATCGCCAAGAACAAGCGTCACGGTTGTTGACGATGTTGGCGCCAGGTCATGCGGGCACGCTTCCTCTTCCACTGATGCGTCGAGCACGACCGTGGATTCCTGTGCCAGCGGTGAGCGCATGGTCCCCAACAGTGACACGATGGGAACGCCGAGTCGTTTGAACATGGGAATCAAACTGCTGATCTCGCTGGTATTTCCACTTTTCGAGATGCATATGACGACGTCATCCTTCCGCACCATGCCAAGATCACCATGCACCGCGTCGGACGGATGCATAAACATGGCGGGCGTACCGGTGGAATTCATGGTTGCCACAATCTTCCGCGCGATAATCCCCGACTTCCCCACGCCGGTAACAATCACTCTGCCCTTACAGGCAAGAATCAGGTCCGTTGCCCGGGCAAAGTTTGCATCGATTCTGCTTTCCAATGCCGCGACGGATTTCGCCTGAATGCGGATGACCTTCTTGCCTTCTTCAATAGCATCTACCTGAGTTTTCATCACTGTCATGTTTACGGTTTTCGATCCTTGCCAAGCAATCGACTGACGATTGTTTTCATTCCTGTTTGTGGTCGTGATGAGACTTCCACCTTCAGGTCGATTTTCTTGTGGACGCGATTGTAGGCAACAAATGCGTTGCGCAAATCTTCATCCGCATAGTTCTCCAACTCATCAAACAGCAGACTCGATTTCAGCGCCACATGTGGATCACGGATTGCCTTGTGAAGCATCAACTCGTTGTAGTAGTTCGTAATCGGAATGAGATGGTTCATTTCCATCACTGCATCGTACAGCCAGAGACGCTTTTCTCGTTTTGCAACTGCAAGCACCAGCGTCTCGTTAATTCTCACCTCCCGAATAACTGAATTCGATGCCGGCGAAACCCCGCCTGGCTTCCACGTCGAGTACGTCCACCGACGCTTCTCTTCGAAGTGATCGGGAATCTCCTGTCCCCGGCTTGAGACAATCTCCACATCGATCTGATCGCCCACGCACTCTCTCACTGTAATCGTAAACGTGTCGAGTGTTGTTTCGACAATACCGTATGCGATGACGGGCGGAAGTGGCGAACTGATATCGGCAACGTCGCCTTCATAGCCGAGGACAAAATTTCCCGGACCTCGTCTCCCTGCTCCAAGCACATGCATCTTTGCGATATATGTCCTGTACGCATTGTACCCCGGACTCCCGGCAGGAAGCACAATCTTCAGCAGCTCGAGTTCTTTTTCGCGTAGAGGACGCGGAAATGTTTCCATCATCGAATCGACCTGCACGCTACAAAGTTCACTTTTCCTGAAAGCGCAGAATCATGTCAACCAGTTCCCTCACTGCTCCGTCACCGCCGTTTGCTTTGCACACATAATCAACCTGCTTCTTCACCTCGGTGCGTGCATTTGCCGGGGCAGCAGAAAGTCCGACGGCATTCAGCAACGGAAGGTCAAACAAATCATCTCCGATAAAACAGAACTCCTCATCGGTGAGATGGTGGCGCGTCTGCATCTCGCGCAAGACTGTGAGCTTGTCCACTCGGCCCTGGTGGATTTCGAGAATCTTCAGGTCCTTTGCACGTCGCGCAACAACCGGCGTGTCACGACCGCTGATGATGCCAAACAGGATTCCTGTTTTCCGTGCCCGCGAAATTCCATATCCGTCGTGCGCATGAAACCGCTTCATCTCTACTCCATCGGCGGTATAGTAAATTCCGCCGTCGGTCATTACGCCATCGACATCAAGGAGAACGAACTTAATACGCTTTGCTTTTCGAGCCAACGTCTGTCGTGAGGTCATGAGAACTGGTTCGCCAGCTATTTATATCGATCAAATGACTGCAAGCTCGTCAAGCAACGTTTCACCGTATCTCGACCAGCGACTCGCCTGACTCAAGAAGCTCGATTGCTTTCCGAAGTGTCTTCTTCAGAAGCGTTTTCAAGTATTCGTTTGATGTATTTCCGCACGTAAGCAAGATGACTTGAGGAGGCAAGCCGAGTTCTCTTTGTAGACGGAGAAAATCAGCATCCTTCGTCATAACTACGGCCGACGCCTCTCTCGCGGAGAGAAAGATATTTCTATCCTTAGCCTCCCGAAGCCCGATATCTCGAACCGCAATTGCGGAAATGTGGAACTCTGTGGACATCCACTTCGCTATTTCAGGAGAGAGTTGTGCATCAGTCCAGATAGTCATGCAGAGACAACCGCGTGGTCAAATGTCCTTGCGGCGTACTGCAAACATGCCTGCAAATCTTCTCGCTCGAGGTCAGGCATTTCTTTCAATATTTGCTCGGCTGTAAGACCCACGGCAAACAACTCGAGTACGTCAACAACGCGAATGCGCATGCCCCGTACACATGGTCTTCCACCGCATTGCTCAGGATCGAATGTCACCCTTTCCAACAGACTTCTCATCGCTTCTCTCCTTCTGAACACGTTCAGTTCATCTGCGCTTCACTAGCTTATCAATCTCTACCACTTGCTGCAAAAGTACATCAAGCAACTCAAGCTTCAGCTGGCTCGCCGCATCGCTCAGCGCCCTTGAAGGATCCGGGTGAACTTCGACAAACAGACCGTCAATGCCCACTGCCGCACCAGCCCGCGCAAGAGGAAAAATGAATTCAGGTTGTCCCCCCGTTTGCGCAGCACTTTTGTCGCCACCTGGCAACTGCACCGAGTGCGTTGCATCGAGAACCACGGGGTATCCGAGATCGCTCATGATCTTCAGTGAGCGCATATCAACCACAAGGTTGTTGTACCCAAATGTCGTCCCTCTCTCGGTAAGTAGGATGCGGTCGTTACCTGTCTCTTCAACTTTTGCAGCTGCGTGCTTCATGTCTTCAGGAGCAAGAAACTGTCCCTTCTTGATGTTGACAACCTTGCCGGTGCAGCCGGCAGCCTGCAACAAATCGGTTTGGCGGCAAAGAAACGCGGGAATCTGCAGAACGTCAGCAACTTCGGCCGCAACTGCCGCTTCGGATTCTTTGTGGATGTCGGTAAGGATCGGGAACCCGAATTCTCTCTTGACTTCGGCGAGTATCTTCAATGCTTCGTCAGTTCCAATGCCGACGAAAGACTTTCCGCTTGTACGGTTGGCTTTTTTGTATGATGACTTGAAAACGACAGGCGTGTTGTACTTGCGGGCCGTTGACTGAATCTGTTCGGCAGTTCGCATCACCAGTTCGCGGTTTTCCACCACGCATGGTCCCGCAAACAGAACGAGCGGTTGGCGTCCGCCGATTAGGATATCTCCAAGAGAAAAATTCTTCATCCTTCAATTCTCAGATCAAGCAGGCAAACAAGAAGAAGTTGGCTAAAACATGGCGATATTATACAAAAAAGGCGAGACACTTGCTCTTGATTTCACCCTCCTTCATCTCTACCTTTGAACAGGCCAAGACCGTCCTTTCGAATTCTGTTGTGCCCGCATTCGGTGCAACGAATCATCTTTGAACCTCTTTCGTGAGCTCCGAATGCGGAGTAAACGCAAGAGGTTTTCTGGTTTTTGTACAGGAGGAATTATCATGAAACGAATGCCAGCGCCCGCCTTTGCAATTTTCAGTCTGTGCATGTTCGTCGCCGGGTCGCAATTGACTTTTTCGCAGTGGATCCAGCAACGAAGCGGCGTGCGCAGCAAACTGAATGACGTAACGATGCTCGATTCCCTCACCGCTATCGCAGTGGGCGACCGAGGAATAATTCTCAAAACCACGAACGCAGGACTCACCTGGGTTCGCAAATCTGACAGCATCACGACTGTACAGCAATCACGGTGGAATGCACTCGCATTCGGAAGCCTGACATTCGGTGTCGTGGTTGGTGATGAGGAGCGGGGAGCACTCACAACCAACGCAGGCGAAACCTGGACCGTCTTCGCGTCAGGTGGATCTGTTGCGCGAAGAAACTGGCTCTCGGTTGCCATCGTTGCACAAACTCGTCTGCTCATTGGCGACGATTCAGGAGGAGTGCGCATCACGAACGATGGCGGCATCACATGGCAAACCACGCGGCTCGGGGCAGAGCCAATTTCAGATCTCTTCTTTTCATCGAATCCCATCATAGGATATGCGATTGCGCCACACGTCACGTACAAGACACCTAATCTCGGTGCAACATGGAGAACAGAGCAATTGCCAATTCCGCCGTTGAGCGGAATACGTCGCGGCGATTGCAGTCCCAATGCCAATGCATACGCCGTCGGGTTCATGGGAGACTTTACCACCACTCCCGTGATACTCGAACGAAGCGCGGCCGATACTGCATGGCGCGTATGGATGTTCATGCCGCCCCTCCCGGTCGGAGTGCTCAACGATGTTTCGGCTCCAACATCGGAAACAGCCTTCGCATGCGGCTCGACGAGCCTGATCTTCAGGACGACGAACGCCGGTCAGTTCTGGGGGCTGGGCGGTATGGGATTCCGTCGCTCGCTGAATGCTATTGATTTCTTGAACGAACGTCGCGGATTCGTCGTGGGAGACTCAGGTGCAATCTTCTTCACATCAACCGGTGGGGGACGGGCGGTTCATTTCTTCAACCTCGTCTCACCACGTGATGGAGACACGTTGCGCAGCGGCGAACCATTCCGCTATGTATGGCAACGCGCCATTGATCTCGATCCCGACACAACATGGTACCAGGTGATGCTTTCGACAAATGGCGGCGTGATATGGAACTACGTCGGCGGCACCGTGGATACAATCAGTCCGCAATTCACTGTCCCCCCGCCCGGAAGATACTTATGGAGAGTCATTGCATCGGATGGGGCGAACGGCACAAGCTCCGAACCGTTCTCGTATGTCACCAAACCGCCGACTGACGTTATAGAAGACAAACGATCAGATCCGGATCAGTTTGCATTGGGACAGAACATCCCAAATCCTTTCAACCCAAGCACAACTATCTTCTATCAACTTTCAGGCACAAGCCATGTCACACTAAAAGTCTTCGACTTGCTTGGGAAAGAAGTTGCGTTGCTTGTTGACGAGGAGCAGAAAGTTGGGTTCCGGTCGATAGTATTCAACGCGGGCAATTTGGCGAGCGGAATCTACTTCTATCGCATGGAAGCCGGCGGATTCGTTGCCACACGAAAGCTCTTGCTTCTCCGATAGGCCATCGGTGTCTTACTCGAGCGTCCTCCGAAATCGCAGAACTGACAATGAGAGAATGGCTACGCCAAACACGGCAAGCACTGTTGCCTGCGGCCAGAGATGAGACATGTCCGATCCTTTCAAAAAGATACCCCGAACGATTTCAAGGAAGTACCGGAGAGGGATCAGGTACGTGAGGTATTGAATCCACTGCGGCATGTTAGCGATCGGGAATGTAAATCCCGAGAGAAAAATGAATGGCAGGAAAAAGAAAAACTGCGCGATCATCATCGCCTGCCCCTGCGACTTTGCGATCGTCGAGATAAACAACCCGAGACCAAGTGTTGTCAAAAGAAAGAGAGCGCTCAAGCCAAATAGGAGGGGTATGCTTCCCACCATCGGGACTTCAAACCAATAATGTGCCAGCGCAAGAACAATCAGCGCATCGATAAAGCCGATGATGACGAATGGTGTCAGCTTGCCGAGAATGAACTGATACGGCTTGATTGGGGTGACGAGAATTTGTTCAAGCGTACCGATCTCCTTTTCCTTCACCACTCCTACCGACGTAAGCATCATCGTGATAATCATCAGGACCAGTGCAACGACTCCCGGCACCATGTAGTTCTGGCTTTTGAGATCCGGGTTAAACCAGACGCGTGGTTCCGGCAGCACCTGCGGCAGTGTCATCCCCCCGATACTTGAATATTGCGCGAGAACATTTCTTGAATACGAATTGATGATCTGCATCGTATAGCCGAGCAGGATGCTGGCCGTGTTTGCATCGGCGCCATCAAGTATCACCTGGATCTGCGTTGTTTGGCGGGCAAGGAGATTGCGCGCAAAGCCTTTCGGAATCACGAGCGCAATGTTCGCTTTCGCTTCCTCGACAAACGATGTTACTTCCTCGGGCTTGTTGACTGCATAGCCCGGAATAAAATAGTTGGATGTCGAAAAACTCCGGATAAAGGTTCTGCTCTCCTCGGTTCCGTCCATGTCGCACACGACCATGGTGCTGTTCCTGATGTCCGTTGTCGCAGCGTAGCCGAGCAGAAACACTTGAACGATCGGCGCCAACACGGAAATCCCGAACATACGTTTGTCCTGACGGATCTGGTAGAATTCTTTCTTGATGATTTCGATGATGACGGCTATTGATGTACGCATAAATATCGAGTAATACGTGATCAGAAATCAGAGACTTCGCTTCCTCAGTCGCTTTGCACTAATGCCCAGCGTGATGGCTGCAAACAGAAGCATAAACACGAACTGTTCCCACACTGCACCGAATCCGGCTCCCTTCAACATCACACCGCGAACAACAACCAGGAAGAACTTGTTCACAGCAATATTGGAAATGACCTGCAGCGGTACGGGCATGCTTGATATGGGAAAGACAAATCCCGACAAAAGAAACGTCGGCAACAACGAACTGAAGATGGCGATCATGAACGCGGCTTGCTGGGAGTCGGTGATGCTGGAAACAAACAAGCCCTGACCCAATCCGCCGAGAATCATTGTGAAGATCGCAGCATACAGCAGAAGCAGACTCCCCTTCACCTCAATATCAAACAACAAGTAGCCGGTGAACAGGATCGATGTTGCGATTACGAGACTGATAACCAGGTACGGAATGATCTTGCCGAGTATGACCTGAAGTGGATGCAACGGAGAGACCATCAACTGCTCCATCGTGCCGCGCTCTTTTTCCCGTACAACAGTGAGCGCAGTCGAGATCACGGCGGTGAGTGCAATGATGAGGCCAATGAGTCCGGGAATGAGAAACTTCGTTGAACGCAAATCCGGGTTGTACCACACTCTCGGCTGAAAGTCTATCGGAACGTAGAGACTTCTCCCCTTTCTTTGGAGGAATTCCGTCGTGATCCGGTTGGAGTACTCTACCGTCATGCGAGTTGCGAAGTTCAACGCCTGTCCTGCGCTGTTAGCGTCCGAGCCATCGAGTAGAATCTGGACCTTCGCCGACCGTCCGCCAAGCACATCCGAATCGAAGTCCGCCGGAATCACGATTGCGGCACGCGCACTGTTATCAAAAAAGAGACTCTCTATTTCGTCATAGCTCGAAACGTCATACCGGTAATCGAAGT
This sequence comes from uncultured Chitinophagales bacterium, assembly GCA_964370915.1. GTDB lineage: Bacteria > Bacteroidota > Ignavibacteria > UBA10030 > UBA6906 > CAADGV01. The sequence goes on along the minus strand of CAYJNF010000085.1, from coordinate 597 downwards.
ACTCGGTCTGCCGGAACAATTGCAGAAAATTCCTGCTCTCCGACGTTTTGCTTTGGTCGAATACGGCAAGTGGAATATGTTTGACATCGAAGTTGAGCGCATAACCGACCAGCACAATCAGCGCCGTAGGAAGCACGAGCAACATCCCGAGTGTCGTGGGATCGCGCCGGATCTGACGGAATTCTTTCACGATGATCGGCTTGAGCAGCTTAAGTCCATGAAACCCTGAGCCGCCTTTGGGCGAAGGGTCTGATGTCATTCCGTTTGTCTTATCAGTTTGTGTCATTTGAAACCAGGAGTCGCTTTTTGGCGAAGGGTGTGATCAATTTGGGTTATCATCGCAATTTCGCATTTCAATTTGCTGCCGGATCCTTCGCTGGGAAACACTCAGGATTTCTTGTCAAGCAAATACAGGAACACATCCTCCAATGACGGAACAATACGCTGAACATTCTTGGTGTTGATGCTATTGGCGCTCAGTGTTTGTTGGATGAGTCTCTTCCCTTCGTCTTCATGCTCAACCATCACATGCAACGATGTCCCGAATACTGTTGTCTCGATAGCCCACGGCTGTTGACGAATGGTCTCGAGCGCTTC
>CAYJNF010000084.1:0-10618 GCA_964370915.1 uncultured Chitinophagales bacterium | reverse complement strand
GCGCGACACAACGGTCTTCTCAGCAATCAACACACTCATTGGCAGTGATGCCAAGCCGGCGTTTGCCGACCTGGACGGCGATGGTGATCTTGATGTGCTCATCGGCATTGGTGAATCGCTGTTCGGTGGTCCAACGCCGGGAATCACCCTGGGTTTTCGTAACATCGGAACGCGCGCGCAGCCGAATTTTGTGCAGGCCGATTCACTCGTAACAGGCATTCCCGACATCGGATTGAATTCGTACCCAACCCTCAAAGATCTTGATAATGATGGTGACTATGATCTTCTGCTGGGAAGAGATCTGCAGACGTTCGTGTACTACAGAAATATGGGAACCGTCAATGCTCCGACATGGGTCGGCAACTCAACGACGTTCAACATCGTCGAGTCAACGACATACTGGAAAGATCCGACGTTCTACGATCTTGACAACGATGGCGATTTCGATCTCACGTACGGCACATCGGATGGGACGTTGTATGTGTACCAGAATATTGGTTCACGAACAGCGCCGCAGTTTCAGTACAATCCTGCATACTTCCAGGTCGTCCGTATCTCGGGCAATGGTGCCTCGGTGTCCCTGGCGGATTTTGACAATGACGGTGACAACGATATGATCAGCGGTGACTGGCTTGGAGGAGTGCAGTATTTTCGCAATGATGGAACCCGCTTCGTTCCGCGCTTCACTAAAACGACATCGTCGTTCACGTCGATCGATGTCGGATCGTACAGTACGCCCGTGTTTGTGGATATCGATGCGGATGGCGATCAGGATATCGCTGCCGGTTCGCTGACCGGTCAGGTCTACTGTTACATCAACAACGGGACGGGCTTCACGCAAAACACCACCATGTTTGCCGGCATCGATGTTGGATGGATGAGCGCTCCGGCATTTGTGGATATCGATGACGACGGCGACAAGGATATGCTTGTTGGCGCCGAGGATGCGCCTGCCATTGCATTCTACAGGAACCAGGGCGCAAACACATTTGTGCTGGATAATTCACTCATTGCCGGAGTCACATCCGTTCGGGATGGCCAACCTGCTTTTGTGGACCTTGACCACGACAGCGATTTCGATCTTGTCATCGGCGGCATCAGCGGGCGACTGCTGTACCACGAAAACACGGGCACAAGAACATTGCCCGTTTGGTCGCGCAACGATGCAATGCTCGATCCCATTAGCGTACGGCAGGACGCATCGGCGGGCTTTGCCGATCTCGATGGCGACCGCAAACCCGATGTGGTTGTGGGAGAGTATAACGGCAATTTCAGCTACTACCGGAACCAACTGCCGACGTCGGTTGCGAGGCAAGACGGGCAGCCGGGCGAATTTCGTCTCAACCAGAATTTCCCCAATCCATTCAACCCCACCACAACCATCTCATATCAAATTCCAGTGACCGCTTTTGTCAAACTCAATGTATTCAACGCACTCGGGCAAGAAGTTGCCACGCTGGTGGCCGGGCAGCAGCAGCCGGGCAATCATAGTGTAGTCTGGGAGGCGAAAAGACTACCGAGCGGAGTATACTGGTACCGCTTGCAGGCGGGAACAACTTCGGTTGCCAAAAATCTGCTAATTCTGCGTTAAACGAAAAAGGGAATCGTGCGCCGCGCGTAAATATACCGCGATTACGGGATGGCGCACGCCCTTGCAATATTGTATCTTATACCACAACAAAATCCCACGTTGTTTGAAATCCCCAAGAAGTTTTAGCCGGTTCTGGGCACCAGGAGACGATGCCATCCTGAACGAACGCAGCCCTGTTGACGCGCCGAAACCCTGCGTACTTTCCTTTCCCGAACCCTGAGGCATTATGTGACAGAACCGGCCAATATTTTTTCTGCTCACTAATTCCTCCAGGAATACCCGACTTCCAGCGTCGCATCATTGCGTTTAACAATTTCTCCGATCCGCGATTCGACAGCAGCGCGTGTTTCTGCAAGTATTCCCGAATTGACTGCCTCTTCCCGTGCCCGGCTTTGCAGAGCGACAACAGCGGCTTCCCTATCGGCGTCCGTTACCCTGTTCCACCATCCACTTTCATCCTGAACGATCTTGTACGAATTCATCTGAAGTGAAAGGATTTTCGGCTCGGGCATGTTCGCACGTACCACGATCGGGAATTTCGTAATCTCAATGGCAAACGGTTCCCGTAAGTCAAAACCTGCCTTTGCGGTAAAAGTGCCGCGTAAGGATATTACCTTCGTGCTGCCCAGCCATTGATGCGACCACGTATACTCGACCGACAGATCGCGTGACACGATCGCAAGCTCCAGAATGGGCATCGTTTGTTCGATGACGACGGTATTTTCCACCTTCACCAGCGGGGTAAAGTTGAACGCTTCCTTCACTCCCTTTGCGATGCCGGAGGCAAGGTCCGTCGGAATTTTTACGACAATGATGTATGAGGCGAAGGCCGCGAGCACCAGGGCAACGCCGGTCGCGACAATTGCCAGTGAGTATTTGCTTTTCATCGGAGGGTGAGAATTGTGTGCCGAAATGTACTTGCTTGAGATGACAGTGTCAACCGATGACGAGGAGACTGTTCCACCCTCCGACACCGTCAGGCTCTCTCAACGCATTCGCCGGATCGGGTAACCACACAGAACCGTCAACGACATATTTGTATTGATGCCTGCCTTCTTTCGGTTTCGGCATCCAGATGCTCCACCATCCTACGCGGGACTCTTGCAGACGAAACTGTGCATCATCCCAGTTATTGAAGCTTCCTGCAAGGGCAACGGTGCGTGAATGCAGGTCTTGGTAGACAAAGAGCAGCCGCCCATCAATGGGATGAACGCCCGCATGAAGATTCTCATGTCTGCCCGAGAGTGCCCGCTGCACCGCTGCGCGGGGATTGAGCACGCCCTTTCCTTGCTGCTCGTCGGTGGCGTTGTGCAGCGGCTCTGCGGTTCTCATCAGCATGTCTTTCACTTCGGCGGGAGAGAGGCGGGGGTTCGCCTCCAGCATCTGAGCCACAACAGAGCTGACGATCGGCGATGCAAACGATGTCCCATCGACATGCTTATAATGAGGAGCAATGTACTTCATCTCCTCGATGCGCAGTCGAGCCCATGTCTTATAATCACCCCTGGAAAGTGTCTTCGGTGCGCGGGGGAGATCGTTGCGATGTTTCTCAAGAAGTCTCCCGGCGTCCTTTGGCGTACCATCCAGCAGCTTGAAGAGCAGCCGCGATTCGGTTGCTTGATCGGTTCCGGGAAGGATGGGCCCGGCGACCCAGATGGCCGGAGCGATCAACTCCGGCTTCAGATAACCGTCCAGGGTTTTGCCGTAAGTTGAGTGAAACATCTTGTGATGATGTTTCCAGATTTGATTCTGATCGTCGAGTCCGCCGACAGTGATGGCCGATGGTGAACTTGCAGGAGGAATAATCGGCTTCGTCGGATTGTTCCCGACTGCGGTCACGACAACGATTCCGTTGCTCACCGCCTCCTCAACCGCCAGATCCACAGGGCTTACGCGCGAGGAAACCGGCTCATCGTCCGCGACGGAAAGACTGATGATGCGGATATTGTACTTCGATGCATTATCGATCGCCCATCGTAGGCCCCGCGTGATATTCGTAGTGTTGATCCATCGGGATGCTGTGTCAAACACTTTGATCAGCACAACATCCGCGTCGGATGAGATGCCGCGGTAGAGGCCGTGCGAAAGATATCCGTCGCCGGCGGCAGCGACCGAGGTCATTGTTCCATGCCAGCTCTCGAGGTGCGGCGCGGTGAAATAGCGGCGTGGGAATTCTTCGTCGGTGACATCGACGATGGCTTTGATACGGTTCCGTCGTTTAATCAGATCGGGATGGGGAAAGAAACCGGAGTCGATGAATGCGATCGTGATCCCGCTTCCGCGGAAGCGCGGATCGGCATTGAGTCGTAGCGGAGTTGGCAGGAGCGCAAATTCGTTTTTGGCACGGCTGCGGAAGAGCGTGCTGCGCAGAGCGGTTGTTCCCGCTTCCTGCGATATTCCGGTGACATCGGGATCGGGTAGAAAGTGTTCGTCGTGCAGATCAAATTCGTTCAGGTACAGGCAACGCTCGCACATTCCGTTCAGAGGTGACCACGCAGGATACCGCACCTGGATTTTGCTAACCACACGTTGCTCGTCGCCGTCCGCGAAATCATGGATGAGATGATCGACGTAGTGACGGCAAATCGGGCATTTGGATGAGAACATGCAGCCTCAGGAAAACACCTGCGCCATCAACTTCCGCTTGGCGATTGGCAGGATCGTTTCGATATAGGGAAAATCCAAATCGGTTTCGCACACGTATGTTGCCGGATTCGGAAGATCGTGGTATTGTTCAATCAAGCGCAGTTTGATCGATTCGGGTGATTGGAGAATCAACTTCTGCTCCACCTCACCGATGTTGGTGGTTTTCAAACTTCTGTATCGTTCGTTGGCGGCAGAAAAGAGAGACAGTTCGTATCGCAGCAGATGCAGCAATGCCGCGCGGTTCTCGGGCACAAACCAATATCCTTCTTCGCGATACATCGGAAGAATGCCCACTTGTCCAATCTGGATGTGCTCGTCGACGAAATTGTAAATGCTGACGCCTTCTTCAATCGCTTGTTTGATTTTCGGGAGCGCCCAGGTAATCAGCTCGGCGGCGCGCATCAAGTCGTCATCCGTGAACCCACTTGTTTGATACACGAGTTTGCCTTCCTCGAGATCAACTTCTTTGAGTTCGTGCGGCAAATGTCCCTGAATATCACTCATGCTATTGATGATACTGACGAGTGCAGCATGCAAATCGACCAACTCGGCCAGCGAGGGATAGAGCCTATTGTGCGAAAAGTCTTCATAGTGCACCTTCAGCCCTTCAAGCACATGATACTGCTGGGTTTCCTGGTCGCTTATGCCGGTCAGAAATGTGTCGAGCCCTAGTTTGTGCATGTTCGCCCCCGATATTCTTGTTCAGAAATATCTGCCAATCCTGCTCCTTCCAATTCAAGAATAAGAATCGAGCCAAAAGAATCAATACCCCGCATGAGAAACAAATGAGGATTTGCGTCCACACACCATGTAGTTTGTAGAAAAGAACATACACCGCTGAGCAAGTTTCTGGTCGCTTCATTATATTCATCCAACCATGACAGGCAACCAGCAAACAGAATTGCTCTCCCCGCCACGGGAAGTTGACGTCATCGCCATTGAGCGCGAGTTGACGCAACTCTGGAAAGACGCTACTGATGAGAGCGGCGAGTCGTCATCACGGCCGGTGACCAGGGCGTGTGCCCTGAATTTTATTGTGATCACGGAAGATGCACGGGAGCTTGAGGCGCTTGGTGATTTGGCGGGGGACGTGACGCTCGAGCATCCTGCGCGAATCTTTCTGATTGCGGCAAACCGTAGAAGCGGAACGCCGGATCTTGACGCGTGGATTTCGGCGCGGTGCTCGCTCCCCGTTCCGGGTGGCAGACAAGTCTGTTGCGAGCAAATCAATCTTCTCGCTTCGGGAGCGGAGGCAAACAAAATTCCAAGCATCGTGACGTCGCTGCTTGTGCCGGATGTGCCGGGCGTTCTGTTGTGGAAGGCGCGTGTGAATGTACGCGATCACATCCTGCAGTCGCTGGCTCACGTTGTTGACCGCATTCTTATCGACACGTCCGAAGATCCATCGCCCGAGTCCGGGTTGCTTGCGTGGCGCGAGTTCATGCGCAATCGGTCGCTGCACGTCATGTACGGCGACCTGGCCTGGACGCATCTGACGGCGTGGCGATCGGTGGTTGCCGGCTCGTTCAATCCACCGGACATGCGCGCACGGCTTTCCCAGGTGTCCTCCGTGACGGTCACGTATTCGTCAACTTCGGCACCACAACATTCGGGACTCAGTCAATCACTGCTGTTTGTTGCCTGGCTTGCGAGCAAGCTCGCATGGTCCATCCTGAAGCCGTTCGAGCGTGATGCCATCGGTCGTTACAGTGCAAAGCTCCGACTCGGGGAGCAGGCGATCAACATTCAGATCATTCCTGCTTCCCCGCGAACAAATCATCCGGGTGCAATCGAGGAAATTACCATTGGCATTGGCGGCGATCGAACGCTTTCGTTCGAGTCTACCGAACACCGGCATTGCATCCGGTTCTCAGCAAAGAATCCTGACGCGAGTTCCGACCACATGCTCACGGCACTGAGCGACAAGAGTGAAGCGGAACTTGTCGCGGAGGAGCTGGAGGTGGTAAAGCGCGACCAGGGCTACGAGCGCGTATTGAACACTCTTGCCGGGCTTCTTCACACGTGACCCCACAAAACAATATCCGGAGGTTCGCATCGGCGGACGGCTTGCAGCGCGGCGCAGCGGAAATGATTGTTCGCATTCTCGATGATGCCATAGCATTCCGCGGAGTTGCCTCGCTGTCGCTTTCCGGCGGATCGACGCCCAAAGCAATTTATGAACTGCTGGCGCACGGTGAGTTCCGTTCATCGGTCGAATGGACCAAAGTGCATGTGTTTTGGGGTGACGAGCGATGCGTTCCGCCATCCCATCCCGAAAGCAATTACCGGATGGCCTGTGAATCGATGCTCGACACCGTGCGCATTCCCAAATCAAACATTCACAGGCTATCCGCCGAGAAAACGCCCGACCAAGCAGCGGAATCGTACGAGCGGGAGTTGAAATCATTTTTTGGCAACACATCATTGCCGCGTTTCGATCTCATGTTGCTCGGCATGGGGGATGACGGACACACGGCGTCGCTGTTTCCCGGAACAAGCATTCTCGATGAGCACACCAGGCTCGTTGCGAGCGTGTTTGTTGCAAAACTCAAAGTTCATCGCGTCAGCCTGACGTATCCGGTCATCAACAACTCGGAGAGCATTCTTATTTTTGTGTCGGGATCGGGAAAGGCGGCAATGCTTCGTGAAGTGATAGCCGGTCAGCCCGATCGCTATCCGATTCAACGGGTGGACCCGACGCATGGATCGCTGTTGTGGTTGGTTGATGAGGATGCCGCGTCACGACTCAACACGATTTGATTTCCACCGGCTCTATCGTTACCATATCCTACCCAATAATGACTCAGGACTTTTGATGATTCTCGCGGGCGATATCGGCGGCACAAAAACCAATCTCGGGTTTTTTACACTGGACAATGGAAAGCTCGTGTGCGGCGCGCTCAAGAGTTATCCGAGCAAGCAATTCAGTTCACTGACCGATGTGATCAAACGCTTTCAGCATGAACTCTCGCTCGACATCAGGATGGCTGCGTTCGGCATTGCCGGCCCCGTGGTGAACGGGCGCTGCGAGGCCACAAATCTGCCGTGGGTTGTTGACAGCCGCGAGATTTCCTCGGCGTTCGGATTGCCCGCTGCGGCGCTTCTCAACGATCTTGAGGCGACCGCCTATGGTGTGCTGCGCCTTGACAAGAAAGACACACTGATGCTGAACGCGGGAACGCCGCAGGAACACGGCGCCATCGCAGTGATTGCCGCGGGCACCGGACTTGGTGAAGGTGCGCTTGTCTGGAATTCTGCAAGGCAGGGATATCAAACGGTTCCCTCGGAAGGCGGCCATTCGGACTTTGCACCGCGCAATAAACTGGAAATCCATCTGCTGAAATTTCTTCTGACCACACACAAGAGAATCAGCTATGAGCGGGTGGTGTCGGGGATGGGGATTGTCAATCTCTACCAGTTCTTCCGTGCACAGGTGAAGTATCCCGAACCGCAGTGGCTCGCAGACGAATTTGCGTCGGGTGACGCGGCGGCGGTCATCACCACCACGGCAATGGCGGGCAAAGACGAAGCCTGCGTCCGCACACTGGAGTTGTTCGTGTCGCTGTATGGTGCCGAGGCCGGCAATCTCGCGCTAAAGTTCCTCGCGACGGGAGGCGTCTACATCGGCGGAGGCATAGCACCGAAAATTCTTCCCGAACTTCAGCAGGCAACGTTCATCGATTCGTTCACGAACAAAGGCCGGTTCTCCGCGCTGATGAAGTCGTTGCCCGTGTATGTTGTGCTGAATGAATCGGCTGCGCTGTACGGCGCTGCACACTTTGCGTTGTTGATGAACGGGTAGGCGATGGCAACGGTGACGGTAAAATTCTTCGGGCCTCTAAAAGACATTGTCGGGAAGGATGATCTGCAGCTTGAGATTTCCGCGGCGGGCAGCGGCGAGGTGGCATTCAATCAGCTTGCCGGCATGTATCCGCGTCTGGTTGAGTGGAAGGGAAGCGTGAGGCTTGCCGTGAACCTCGAATACGCATCGTTGAATGATGCCCTGAACGACGGTGATGAGATCAGTTTCATCCCGCCGGTGAGTGGAGGATGAGTTGAACATTTTTATTGGCGATGGACGATGGTCTCGATAACTGAACACCCGATCGACGTGCAGGCAATTCTCGGCAGCGTGCATACTCTGCACTCCGGCGCGGTCGATTGCTTCATCGGAACAATCCGCAACAAATCGCATGGCCGGCAGGTGAACGCGATGGAGTACACGGCGTACGTGGAAATGGCCGAAAAGCAGATGCGGGAAATTGAAGATGAGATGAGGCAGAAGTGGATGCTCCACAATATCGCGCTCGTGCATCGCATCGGGATGTTGCACGTGGGCGACATTGCGGTCGTGACCGCCGTTTCTTCGGCGCATCGGGCCGAAGCGTTCGAAGCATGCCGCTACGCCATCGACCGTATCAAAGCGGTCGTGCCCATCTGGAAAAAGGAAATCTTTGAAGAAGGGAACGCGTGGGTGGTGGGGCAGCACGATGTGGATTTTGTCGGAGGCGGGACATAGGCCTCGATGTAATGTATTTGATCTCTCAACTGTTCTTTTAAACACAATGGCTGTTCTTACAGACACATTCGGTCGTGTGGTGACCAACCTGCGCATTTCCGTGACCGACCGGTGCAACTTCCGCTGTTCGTACTGCATGCCCGAAGAAGGAATGCAGTGGCTGCACAAAGACAAACTCCTTTCCTTCGAAGAAATCACCCGCCTCGCAACAATCGTTGCTCCGCTTGGTATTCACAAGCTTCGTCTCACCGGCGGCGAGCCGTTGATGCGAAAGGAACTCCCGCTCCTTGTATGCATGCTGCACAGCGTCAAGGGTATCGACGACATTGCGTTGACCACGAATGCGTTCTTCCTGAAAGAGCAGGCACGCGACCTTATCGATGCGGGGTTGCATCGCATCAACATCAGCCTCGATTCACTCGATCCGCGATTGTTTGCCGAAATAGTGCGACGCGACTACTTCCATCAGGTGTGGGAGGGAATCGAAGAGGTGGAGCGCCTCGGCCTGAGTCCGATCAAGCTCAACGTTGTATTGATTCGCGGCGTAAACGATGGCGAGATCCTGAAGTTTGCGGAGTTGGCGCGCTCGCGCCGGTTTGTTATCCGGTTCATAGAGTTCATGCCCATCGGGAAAGATGACGGCTGGTCGATGGACAAAGTCGTGCCAACGGCGGAAGTGCTGGAGACAATCAATGCGTATGCCGCCCTTGTTCCCGTGCCGCACGCACACCACAAAGCGCCCGCCGATACGTTTGTGTTTGCAGATGGTGCAGGCGAGATCGGATTCATCAGCTCGGTGAGCCGGCCGTTTTGTGCCGACTGCGACCGCGTGCGACTGACGAGTGACGGCAAGTTCCGCACCTGCCTCTTCTCGCTCAACGAAACCGACCTGCGTGCAATGCTGCGCGGCGACGCGACCGATCAGGATATTGCCGATGCGATCACCGGCGCGGTGTCGAAGAAAGAAGAAGGCCATCTCATCAATCGTCCCGGCTTTGTCCGGCCGGAGAGAACGATGAGCCAGATCGGAGGATAACGGCAACGAATCAGCCGTGCTTCACGGTTGCGATTGTACATGCGTTTCGGTAGTTTTGGTACAATCAGTCTACTCTATCCCACTATCCCTTACCAACCTCATAATCGTATGTCAACATTTGCAATCTCTCATCTTGCTGAGCGAATTGCTGTGTCAGTACTGTTCGCTACCCTTGTCTTTCTTGCCACGACCATCTCCGCCGGAGAAAAACCTGTGCGGTTCTTCGGGAGCGACGGGCGAACGTTGCTTGCTCCGGGAGAATATGACCCGTCCATTCCATCACCCGAAGCGGTGCTGCACTTCGTCATGGGCGAACGTCCCGCACGTCACGCGCAGGTGCTTGAATATTTCCGTGCGCTTGCAGCTTCATCAAAGCGGGTGAAGGTGTTCGAAATGGGCAAGACGTACGAAGACCGTCCGCTGATCTATGTGGTTGTTTCCGATGAAGCGAACATCGCGCGTCTCGACGAGATCAAGAACAACCTTCGCGCAATTGCCGATCCCCGCACGCTCTCGCGGAGCCGGTTTGACGCCGTCGCCGCAACCACTCCCGCGGTTGCATGGATGGCCTATTCAATTCACGGCGATGAGATCTCCGGTGTGGATGCATCGTTGGCCGTTGCATATCGACTTGCCGCCGGAATGGATTCACTCACACAGCGGCTCCGCAAGGAACTCATCGTCATCATCGACCCGACGGAAAACCCCGACGGGCGTGAACGCTACCTCGCACAGATGGAGGCGTTTACCACCGCTGTGCCGCTCGCCGATGGACAAAGTCTGCAGAAGGGAGGCTTCTGGCCCTGGGGGCGCGGCAACCACTACC
>CAYJNF010000083.1:0-10665 GCA_964370915.1 uncultured Chitinophagales bacterium | reverse complement strand
TCTGGAACGAGGTTCAGTTCACTCAGCGACCAAAGATGAGCAACTTCACCTTCATTCTGAATTGCGTAGTGCAATGGAACAGCAATGAACCGGTATTCTCCCCACGGTTGTTCGTACCGCGACTGAATCAACTTGTACGCGAGCCGCAACGACGAGAAGCCAAAATCGTCTTTGATCTTGTAGAGCATATTGAGTTTCGAGTTCTCGGCAATATCGATATTCGCCCCGGGAAAAAGAATCTGCGCCGTCGGGAATGCGTCGGGCACAATCTTCAGCGTGTACTCAATCGGCTCGGCACTGTTCACATTCTCATTGTCTTTGAACTGAATGTGATACGTCCGCTCTTTCATCAGGGATATTGTGCCCGTTGCCTTGTTGTCATCAACGGTGAGTAGTATCGATGCAGTACTTCTCTTTGTACCGGATTCCGCAGGAGTATCGGTGAAAATCAGCCGCGCCTCGGCAAGTGGCTTGTTCGCCTCTATGGCAACGGCGATGTGCGTTCCGCGGAGTGCCGTTACATCACCGACGTTATCATCGAGTTGACGCGGAGCGAGCCGGGCATACGCGGGGAAGTCGAGATTCAGCCGCAACATCCTGACCATCGGGCGATCGACCACCGTCAAGGTGTACATGTCGCTGCTGACTTCTCCCGAGTAGGCCTGATACAAGAGGGAGGATTTTAGCGCAGGAGTTGAGTAACGGAAAACACCACTCGAGTCTGGCGTCAACGTCCGGTGCTCAAACTCTATCTGTCCTTCAGGTTTGTTTGCAAGTGTGATCTGCTTCGGGGGGGTTCCCGCTGAAATCCCGCCTTGTCGGATGTAGGCAGGCTCACCCTCTACACGTACAACAATTTGCACTGACGCCCCTTTGACGATCTCGCTGTTTCCGGGTTCAACCATCAACCGGAATGGCTGTGGCGGTGTGAACGACGTGGTACAGTGCCAAAGACGTTCCGCTGAACCAACAAATGACGACGGAAAGACAACGAACATGAGCACAACAACTCCGACAACTGCGCCGAGGATCTTGCTCATTGTTTTCGATGAAGCAAAACTCACGGTCGAGGAAAAATCCACCGGCTCGATTTCTTTTCGAACATCTTCAAACGATGCATCGATCAGGTCGGGTGAGTAGAGGGGTGATTCCTTTTCCTTGTTGAGTTGAAGAATGTTGACGAGATGGTCGTTGATGGTAGGAAAATGATTGCCGACTTTCGACGCCGTCTGCGAGTCTGTCTCATTCCGGAGAATCCCGAGGAACTTCAGGAGCGGGCGGACGACGAACCACGCGAACACCACGCTCGCGACTGTGGCAAAAGTGAGGAAGACAATCGCACGCGCAGGACTTGGCAGGTAGAAGAACAACTCGACGACGAGTGCCACGAAACCGGCGACGGCTAGTATCGCCGCTGACAACAGCACTCCATACGCAAGGGATGCTGTGTTTTCCTTCTTCCGTACGATCGCGAGACGTTTCAGAAGCTCGCTGAGTATTCTGGGTGTTCCTTCGCTCATGTCGTTCCTCACTCACCATCAATAATATCTTCGACCGAATCCGGAGAGCACAAAACCTTCGGCACAGTCCACTTCAAGATGTGTTTCAGACCGCCATTCGGTGTTGTTTCACTCGTCGGCATCACACCTGCACACTTCTCTACCATGATAGGCAATCACGTCAACAGGCGCAAACGTTTCAGTTGATTGCACTAACTTCCTTTCTTCATGCTTGTGGTCTTCGCCTGCGAGAACGCGATTTCATTGACCGCCGACAGCGCCTTCAATCCCGATGCCCCTTCAATTGCTTTCACTGCGATATCTTGCACTTGCGTATTTGCCGCCGCAAGTTGCCTTGTCAACGATTCTATCTGTGTTGTTTGCGCCGCGATTTTTTCTTCGAGCGAAGCAATCTTCAGCGCGGATACGCGCTTATCGCCTTCGACTTCCTTCGCGGCGAGTTTTGCCTCGGCGTCTGCTTGCTTCAGCGCGGCAATGCGTGCGGCATCCTCGGCTTTCTTCACGGCGTCTGCCAGCTCGTTGGGGAAACGTTCTGCGCGCGATTTCATCTCGTTGAATTCCTTTTCGCGTGCTGCAAGTGCGGCAAGCCGGTCTGCAATTTCCTTCTCGCGGAGTGCACTGGCGTCGGCGTCTTTCTTTCTAGCAAGTGCAAGCGCGTACGAATATTCTCCTGCTCGCGTTCACGCGACTTTTTCAACGCAGCGTCGCGCTCACTCATGGCATCGAACGCCCCGCGCCGTTCGCTTTGCGCTTCGAGCAGCGCTTTCAGAGATACCGCGGCCGCGTCCACGTCATGCAGCTCCTTCAATCTGTTGTTCTGACTCTCGTTGCCTTCTGCAATTCCGCAAGCTTGTTCGCTTCCGTTGCCAGTTTTCCGCTTAAGTCGGAAAGCGCTTTGCCAAGATTGATATTGAGGTCGGCTATGCCTTTGATGATGTTGTCGACGGTGTATGCCGACGCCTTTTCCACAACGGCTTTCTCCCCTGCTTTCTTCATCTCGGTCGGTTTGTCTTTTTCAATCGGAGATGCGGCGGCAAGAACAGGCAGCATCGCAACAAATTCCTCTTTGCGCTTCACTCTTTGCTGATCGTGAGGGTCGTTTGGGTTTGGGCTTTTCCATGGGATCTCCTTCTGGTGCTTGTGCAGTGATTCGGAAATTCAACCACAAGTATTTCCTGAATGTTGTCGGTGCCTCAACTCAATGATATGATTTCATGGGGGGAGAGGCAACGATCAAAATAGCATTGTCGCGAACAAAAAACCCCACGCGTGATGGTGGGGTTTCTAGAAACAAAAAAGGCGCGCCATTGACGCGGCAATCTCTACTTCTTCATATCCGGAAGATTCTTCGCCAATCTGCCAATCAATCCGCCCTGGGCTTTCTTCGGATCGACTTTGCGCAGCGGTTCGTCCTTGTGCGATTTGTTTACGAAATACTGCTGTCCTATCGACAAAAGATTAAACACAAAGTAGTACAGATTCAATCCCGACGGCAGGTTGTTGAAGATCAACATCATCATCACCGGCATCATATAGATCATTGCCTTCTGACGGGGATCGGTCACCGTTTGCTTCTGCTGGATGAACATGGTGATGCACATGGCGAGCGCAAGACCGCTCAGCTGGCTGATGCCAAAAAGAGGAATCGTAAACGGCAGATGAACGATCGAGTCGGGAATGGAGAGATCGCTAATCCACCCAACAAAACTCGCCTGGCGCAGCTGAATCGTCGACGCAAACACGTTGTACAGCGCATAGAGAATCGGCATTTGCAGCAGCAGAGGGAGGCAACCTCCGGCGGGATTGATGCCATAATCCTTGTACAGATTCATGATGGCGCGATTCATCTGGTCGGGATTATCCTTGTGCTTCTCGCGAATCTCCGTCATCATCGGCTGGAGCTTCTGCATCTTCCGCATGGAGTTCATGCTGGTTTTAGTGAGCGGATGCAATGCGACCTTGATGATAATGGAGAACACAATAATGACGATTCCCCAGTTTGAGATAAATAGATGGAGGAAGCCGAAGAGCGGAAGCATGACGTACTCGGTAATCGGCCTGATGATCCACGCAGCCCCGAGGCTCATGATGTGGTCCAATCCCCGATCCATCGATTTAATAAGTGAGAAGTCAAGAGGTCCGAGAAACACGGTGAAGCGTGAGCGTTCCTGCCTTTGCGACTTGAAGGGCATTTTCAGGGCGAGACTGTAATTCTCCTTCTCTCCTCTGTCAGGTTGAGACTTTCGGCGCCCTTCTATAAACGCGCCCTGACTTGCTCCCTCGGTCGGTACCATGGCGATCGCGAAATATTTGTTGCGTGCGGCGACCCAATCGGTAACACCGTTAATGTCCTTCTGCACCGGTTCGGACTCGCTGGCAGCATCGGCTTCCGCCACCTCGCCGCCTGAGTACGCGTACGCCATTGCGAAACTCGACTCATCGATGCTGTTATGTTCGGCATACGGCAGGGAATGTTCCCAGACAACCTGGTACTCAAAACCCGAGATGACATTGTCCATCCCGTTCAGAATAACTTCCGCGTCGAAACTGTATTTGTTGTTGGTGAATGTGAGTCTCTTGACAATCTTCTTGCCTTCCCCGACGGGAAGCTCAAAGTTCACAGTGAGACTTTCTTCGCCAGCCAGCGTCTTCGTGTTCCATGCCGCGTAGGACGCATCGAAATAGAGGTCGCGTGCGTTAATCTGCTTCCCATCTTTTGAGATGAACAGCAGACTGAAGTCTCCTCCGTTGTCGGGATCGACGAGCTGAACGGGGAACTGATTCCACGTTTTGAAGTTCTTGAGCTCCCACTTGCGAATCAATCCACCCTTGGTAGTGATCTCTGCTCTGTACAGATCCGTTTCCACAACAAGAATCTTTTCAGCTCCGGTTGCTCTTGCTGAGAAGAATTGCCCCAGGTCGTTCAGCGCCTGTGCGCCCACTGCAGGCAACTCAACGGCAGATTGCTGCGCAGGTCTGGCTTGTGCCTTATCGGCGGGCTGCGGGAGTGCTGTGGCCGCGCTGTCAGCATGAGGTTTGTTTTGCGCAGGCGGCGGCGTGTTAAGCCACATCCACACCATAAGCACAAGTGCGATAAGCACGAAGCCAAACGTTGCTTGTTTATCCATTACCTAATCTCCGACGAAACGTTCTTTTTCCTTTTCTCATGGGTACGCTGCCTAGGCAGGATCGTAGCCCCCGGAATGAAACGGATGGCATTTGCCGATACGCTTTGCGGCACGCCATGATCCATGTAATGCGCCATACTTTTCTATTGCGTCAAGGGCGTACTGCGAACATGTGGGATGAAATCGACAGGTGTTCGGGGGAAGCAGGGGCGAGACAACCAACTGGTAGAGACGAATGATAAGTCTGAGAAGAGTCGACATCGCTAGAGCCTGTTCGCAATGGTGTGGCAGATCGCATCGAGATCATTGAGCAACATAGACAAACGGAGTTTCTCTCCTGGCATCCCTTGCACGGCCTTAAATACGATCATCATTTGCACTTCTGCTCTTGCCGTTTCAAGTGCCCGGTCGAGCTCGCCGCGGCAGGCGGAAAACCCTTCTCGCATCAACCTGCGGATTCTATTACGACGGACAGCATTGAGTTTCTTGGAAGGAACTTTGAAGCCTACTTGCAGACCAACCCGATCATCTCTGCGGGTAAGATACGTGCACCGGAGAAACCCGGTGTCCACACGCTTGCCCTTCAGCGCGACGCGCTTGAAGAGATCGCGGCCTCGCAGAATCTCACTCTTCTTCACGCGTCACCTTCGTTGCAAACAACAGAGAGCTAGCGCTCGTCGCTTACGGTCAACTTCTTCCGGCCTCTTGCCCGGCGGCGGGCAAGCACACGACGACCGTTCTTTGTCGCCATTCGCTCACGGAACCCGTGGGTGTTCTTCCGCTTTCTCTTGTGCGGCTGAAATGTTCTCTTCATGAAAAAACTCCTGTCTCATACAATAAACTCAGAAGCGAAAAAAAGAGGGTTGCCGTTGCCGACAATCCTCCTTACTCAGCTTTTGTGCAAAAAGGTACATACAATGCGAAAGAGATTCAATAAGAATATTGGAACAAAAATGATTTTTAACTTGCGAAGGCTTAATGCATGTATTATAATTTTGAACAGCCCTCCGAAATTCTCGGTGTTGATAACTCGTGAACAAAGTCTGCCGTAACGAGTCCAAAGCTGTTGTTTCTTCTCTTCTTCACACGTAGATACATAGGCGAGCCTGCTGTTGTTTTTACTTGTTTAGTATCAATGAATTACAACACTTCCACTTGAAGAGTCCGTTGTTGATAACTGTTGAATAAGAGTTGAGAAAATCTGCTACTATTCTCTCACGTTGATATCCTTGTGGACAACTCATTCTTTGACGTTGATAACGATTCTTATTACTTATCCCCTTTGATCTTATGATTGAGATGTTACAATCTACTACTCATCCCTCTGAGCTTGAGCAAGCCGAGAGGGTGTGGTCAGCTTGTCTGACCATCCTGTCCGACAATGTTAACTCCCAGAGTTTCAAAACTTGGTTCGAACCGATCGTCCCCATGACGCTTCAGGGAGCCAGACTAACTGTCCGGGTTCCAAGCCAATTTTTCTATGACTGGATTGAAGAGCACTTTGAGGGCATGATCAATTCAACCATCACCCGTGTACTGGGAAAGGATGCTTTTCTTGAATACGAGATTTCCAAGGATGACCCGGGCGCTGAGCAAGAGCACGATGCAGTGCAACCGCAACCGGTCCGGTTGGAGAAACGTTTTTTTCCCCCCCAGCCAGAGTCATTCCGGCTGCGAAGCCATCCCTCGCCGGCATCGCCTCGCGTGAAAGAGACAAATGGAAATTTCCAGACGTTCCTCAATTCCCGTTACACCTTTGACAATTTCATCAAGGGCGAGAGCAACCAATTGGCACGCGCCGCGGCCACTGCCGTTGCAAACAACCCCGGTGGAACGTCGTTCAACCCGCTTGTTATCTATGGCGGCACCGGACTCGGCAAGACGCACCTCATGCAGGCGATTGGTAACCATGTCCTGCACACCGACAAGTCGAAACGGGTGATCTATGTTTCGAGTGAAAAATTTACGGTTGAATTTGTTGATGCAATTCAGAGTGACCGCATCAACGACTTTGCCGCGTTCTACCGGAGTATGGACATCCTGATCGTCGACGACATCCAATTCTTCTCCGGCAAGGAGAAGACGCAGGACAGTTTCTTCCACACATTCAATGAGCTGCATCAGCTTGGCAAACAGATCATTCTTTCCTCTGATCGACCCCCCAAGGAATTGAAGGGTCTCGATGAACGGCTGCTCTCGCGGTTTCAATGGGGTCTCACGGCCGATATCCAGCCACCCGACCTTGAAACGCGTATTGCCATTCTTCAGCACAAAGCGAAGGAGGCAAAAATCGAGATTGCGGGTGATGTTATTGAGTGCCTCGCTTCGAACATCACCACAAACATTCGTGAGCTGGAAGGCTGCCTGATCAGCTTGCTGGCGAAAGCCTCGCTTGAAGGAAAAGACATGACCGTGGACCTCGCACGCGAGGTGTTGAAAATTGTTGTCGGCGATGTCAAGTCCCCAATTACGATCGAGGAAATTCAACGCACCGTCTGCGAATACTTTACCATTCCCGAAGACCTGCTTCGTGCAAAGACACGCAAACAGGAAATTGTGAGCGCCCGGCAGGTGGCAATGTACCTTGCAAAAGAACTCACGAACTCATCGCTCAAGACAATCGGCTTGCATTTTGGCGGACGTGACCACAGCACCGTGATTCATGCCTACCAGTGTGTGGAAGATCAAATAAAGATCGACTCGAAGTACAGGGCGAATGTCGAACAGATTAAGCGACGATTGGAGTTGCGCGGCAAGGTGTAATTATTCAATCCGTTGATTTTCGTACTTGCAGATTAAGGGTGCAGCACACGCGTCGCACCTTTTCATTTTTCGTGCAGTCAATTTCGATCTATACACATTGTGTGCGTCGACGGTAGATAATTTGTGAGAAACAACGCGGCGTTGGCGATGTGGTGTTCTTCCGGTTTACCAACAGTGTGAACAGTGCGTTATGAACAGTGTGTGCACTTTGTGAATTGATGTTGAACTGATGTTGATGAGTCTGATATATATATATTTGCACTTATGTAACAGACTGAAGTGTTAATTAGCACCGGACATATTCACGACAAAAATGTTAAGATATTGCTTTATGCAACAGGAAGTGACTGCGCAATGTTATTACATATGAGTGCATACAAAAAATTGCAACTAACATTTCCACAGCTATTATTATTACTCTTATGTTTTATATATACATAAAAGAAATACTCATAGGCAGACCGGCTCACGAGACTTTTTCGATCACGATCAAAATCGGGATGAACATTTGATGCTACCGAGCATGCCACTGCCCAAAGAAGAACTAAGCAATATGTACTGGCATGAAGCATGTCTAGCATGAAAAGCATCTGTATCTATTTATGAATCAATGAGTTAAACAAAGCCAGTCCCTTTGAACTGATCAAAATTTTGAGTAAATTTTGTCAGTTTCGAACAGCATAAAGACCCGTCACTTTTCTTACCGAAGGAGATTACAAATGAAATTCACCACGACAACAGGCGAATTGCAACGCGTTCTTGCGAAAGTCAGTGGTGTTGTTCCCACAAAGTCTACAATGCCTATTCTGGAAAATTTGTTGTTCGACCTTCTTAACAACACTCTTACAATTACGGCAACTGATCTTGACATTTCCCAAACTATTTCCCTCGATGTGAAAGGCAGTGAAGATGGGCGAATTGCAATTCCATCAAAGCGCCTTCTCGATACGATACGCTCGTTTGGCACAAACGACGATGTCATATTTACGATTGATATTACCACCAACAAAATCAGTGTGAAGGTGGGAAAGGGCGATTTCAGTCTGACGGGAGAAAATGCAAAAGAATTTCCCGCAGTTCCTCCGTTTCAGGGAAAAGATGAAATAGTAATGGAAGCCGCTCTGTTGAAGAAAATTATTCATCGAACGGTATTTGCCGTAAGTACTGATGAACTGCGACCGGCGATGATGGGCGTGTTGCTGCAGAATAAAGACAAGGAATTACGTGCCGCTTCCACCGATGGCCACCGGCTGGTGCGCTTCACGTACAAGTTTTCAAAGGGATTAGGATTCAAGCGCGATATTATTATTCCTGCAAAAGCCTTTAATCTGGTAAATAAATCGCTTGAAGGCGGAGTGGTAAAAATGAGTATGAACGAGACGCATGTGAAATTCGAGTTTGACAAAACGGAACTCGTGTCCCGGCTGATTGATGAAACATATCCGAATTATGAGAGCGTCATTCCAACTGAAAACGATAAGATGCTGACCGTCAACCGCGATCAAATGGTCTCAGCGCTGCGACGCGTTGCACTCTATGCAAGCGCAACCACACATCAGGTAAAGCTCAGCATGCGCAAAGCCGGGTTGATCATCAGTGCGCAGGATCTTGACTTCGGCGGCGAAGCAAAAGAAAGCGTCGATGCGGAGTATGCGGCGGATGACCTGGATATTGGATTCAACTCAACGTATCTGGTGGACATACTTGCACATCTTGAATCTGAGCAGGTGGCATTCAAGTTCAGTTCACCAACCCGTGCCGGCATTGTATCACCTGCCGGTGAGAAGACAGACGAAGACGTGCTGATGCTCGTCATGCCCGTGCGGCTCAACAGCTAGTTCGGACAGAAGGAATTCCGGCGGAGAATGGACGTTGTTCGTATTCACCTGAAAAATTTTCGGAACCACGAGAATACAACAATTGATTTTGGGGAAGGAATCAACGCTCTGCTGGGAAATAACGGGCAGGGAAAAACGAACGTGCTTGAGGCAGTTTCCTATTTGAGTCTGACAAAAAGTTTCTACGCAGCCAACGACGCCACAGTGCTGCAGATCGGCAAGGACGCCTTTGAGGTAGTAGGGACAATTCAGACAGACACGAAGATTCACCATGCAGTGCGTGCCGCGTACATCCGCGAAGGGGAAAAGCACTTCACAGTCAACGGCAGCAAACCCGAAACGCTCGCGTCCGTCATTGGAAGATTTCCAATCGTTGTACTCTCACCGGAAAACAACGCCATCACGTTCGGCGGGCCGGCAGAACGCCGCAAGTTTGCCGACCTGCTCTTGTCGCAGATCAGCCGTTCGTATCTCGAAGATGTGATCGAATATCGGCGCGTGTTGAAGCAGCGGAACAAATTGCTGCTCGACGCGAAGCTCGATCGGACATATTCGCCGGAACTCATCGAGCCGTGGACGAGCGGCCTTGTTCAGTTAGGCAGCAGGATCATCCTGCATCGACTGAAGTTTGTGCAAGAGTTTCAGCGCTATGTGCAAGGCGCGTACAAGGATCTTGTGCAGAATTCATCCTACTCCGTTGCCGGTCACGAGGTGCCGATGCTGACATATGATTCGCTGCCCGGGGCGGAAGACATGACAACGGCTGAAGCCATCTCACAATTGATGCAAGAGGAAATGCACATGAAGCATTTCGAAGAACGAAAACGCGGAACCACACTCGTTGGACCGCATCGGGACGATGTGAAATTGAGTATCAACGGCATCAGCGTTCAGCACTATGCATCGCAGGGACAGCACAAGACGTTCCTTGTTGCATTGAAGATTGCAGAGTTTTTCTATCTGAAAGAGCGGCGGAATGAAGTTCCCATCTTCCTGCTGGATGACGTGTTCAGTGAGTTGGATGATCACCGTTCGCGATTGTTACTCGGCACCGTCGCGTCGCTCGGACAGATAATCATCACAACAACCGAGGAAGGTGTGTTTCACAACGCCGTGCAGTGGAACGGCGTGAATAGAAAGTTTTGGGTTGAGGCGGGGGCCGTGAACCCGGCATGAACCGTGAATTGCGAACATTCAAGAGTACAGTGACACAAAAGAAGTACACGAGGCAGCAACGAAGTCCGAAGCAGACGAAAAGGCAGCCCGAACCATTTGCGATTGCCCTCGATAAGTTTGTGCATCAACTCGGCATCACGAAGAAGATGAAACAGTTTTCCGTCATTACGTCGTGGCCGGACATTGTGGGCGAGCAGATTGCAAAAGTGACGCAGGCCGAAAGAATGGAGAACGGAATTC
>CAYJNF010000082.1:0-10802 GCA_964370915.1 uncultured Chitinophagales bacterium | reverse complement strand
CCAAAGCCCCAACTTACCGGAATTCTTGAGACGATACTGATTCAACTGTTGAGCTTCGAGCAAATCCGCGGTCGCCTCTCTCTCGTATAGCTTTAGAGTCCAACAATTCCACAACACCATGAAAATGACCTTCTCCCCGCAGGTGCTACCCATCGCGATCATCGTTCTCTGTGGCTACGTCTGTGTTGACCTCTTCTATCCGGTTTCGACAGATCTCCGTGCGTTTGACCCCAACGAACTGGGACGGCTCGACATGGAGATGTGGCGTTCGTACTACGACAGGAAACCGGTGAAGATGTTTTTTCAATTGGCAGAGGTTCTCCGCACACAGTATGACTTCCCTTTTCTTCGATCGTTCGTCGGGGCGTACCATGCGGGCAAGGCGGCGTTCGTCTTCAAAGATGGCAGTCAACGCAGCGATTACGAAAAGGCATTGCCCGATTTGCGAAAATACTTTCGGGCAATTCACACAATCGGGAATATCGACTTTGATATTGAAAAGGCTGCATCGCTGGAGCTGGAATGGTGGATCGTCCACCGGCAGCGCGAGCGCTACTCCGAAGAAGATCTCGGTCGCGCATGCGCGAGCGCGGCGGCTGAGGTCTATCGCATTCACCCCGATTCCGCATTGGAGCATGGACGTCTGCGTGCTGCTGCAATGACCATTCGCGACATGAAGGCACAACACGGTGACGTATCAGAAGCAGACTGGCAGGAGATTGAACGATTGCTGAAGCAGTGCTACCTGTCGCTGCACGCTTCCGTTGCGACGTCGCTACATATTCCACCAGTAACTCGCCTTCAACAATAACACGTTTCCGGGACTCGTGAGGAAGGCGCTTCTGATGTCATCACCAAGCGACGTATAGTAATTGCCGCTGCCACCCTGCCGGGCGTGCGACCAGACAAAGAAGAGCGTGCTGCCCGGAACATATTCCCATCGCAACACCAGATTCGTATTCAAGGATTGAGAATTGAAATCGGACACCATGAATCCAACCGTCTCATGACTACCCAACGAATGGACTTGCTCGTAATGCCCCTTCGCAAGAAAGAGCTGGCCATAAAACTGAAGAGTGAGATCGCGGGTGAACGTCATCGTGCTGCGCAGTGTGAAGCTCACCTGATCGGTGGTCCGATTGCCGAACACGCTGGAAGTGTTCACATTCAATATCCACGCTTCCTGATTTTGTATTCGATTGTACCCGGCATTCAGTTCGTATTCCATCCATGACACAGGCTTGATCTCAACACCCAACGCGGGTCCCCAGGCGAATTTCTCCTTGCTATCCCACCCAACATGGAAACTCAAGGAGCCATTGACGTGCTGCCGTTCATCCGACTCAACACCAACGTTGACTTCAAATCGTGACGGACGTTCATACAATCCGTTGCCACGCGTTTCGCGATCATCATACTTTCCAAAGTCGGCTCCGCCATTCACATTCAGTTCCCAATAGTTCACGAAGAGAATGCTGGTGCTCAGCTTGATTTCACGGAACAGGTTCGCCTTGTCGAAATTTTCCCTCTCATGCAACGTCCCGCTCAGCGAGTAACTGCGGACAACTCTGCCCGGTTTGTCTTCCTTGTATGTCCATGTGCCAAAGAACCCGTAGTCATTCGGGCGATTGAAGAAGCCGACATCGTTGATATTGTACCCCTTGGAAGTGAAGTCAATCCCCGCCGACCAGAGCCAGTGCTCTGCGGCAATGCGTGAGAAATTTACTTTCCCTGCCGAGCCAAACCCGCGCTCACCGCGCCGCAGCAAGTTGTTCGAGTGCGAGAGTCCGAGAAACCCGTCGAGTTGAAACGTGTTGCTGTCAAGTTTGAGATTCCAATCCGCTCCGGCGGTTAAGCCAGGCAGCCGCTGCCGCTTTGCTGTTGATGTGAAGATGACACCAACAACAGAGTTGTCCAGCACATCCTGCCGCAGTCGGACAACATTGTAGTGAGCCAACGGCTCGATAATCTGTTCGGACGATTTCCCCGCCGAGTCGACGACCGTTGCGCGCATCTCTTTGGTGAATGCTTGCAGAACGCCAATCGACGTACCTGCATTGGTCTTGCCTGAAATTTTTGCGGCGCCGAGAATCGTTGTCGCCTGCGGCAACGCGCTGATCCGGCCACCAACGGGAACATTGACTTCATCTGCATCCAAAGCGCGCCCGATGCGGCGTGAATAGAACATGCCCGGACCGAATGCGTCGCCGAATGTCGTAAACCGGATGATCTGCGTTCCCTCGATGAAGAAGGGTCTCTTTTCGGGATAGAACGTCTCAAACGTTGAGAGATTCAAAACCGCGGGATCTGCCTCCACCTGTCCGAAGTCGGGATTGACAGTTGCATCCAGCAAAACATTGTTGGAGAGACTGTACTTGAAATCAAGTCCCATGTCGGCGCTAAGTTTACTGATGCGGTGCTGATATGGCTTTTCCGGCTGCCAATCCTGTTTGGTCACGACGAACGGCAATACTTCCATACGACGCGGCGACGGAAGATCCTTCAGTCCAACGAGATGACCGAACCGCGAAATGAAGCCAGTTTGATTTTTTGGCGTGAACGCCCAGCGTGCAAGTTCCTTTTTCCTGCTAATGTAGCGGATGAAGTTGACACCCCATTCTTGGACACTGAGCGAATCCGCATTGGAGCGATACCGGAGAACGCTCAGTGGTATTCTCACTTCTGCAGACCAGCCGTTGTCGAGAATCTGTGTTTCCACATCCCACACAACATCCCACGACGCATCTTCCTTGTTGGCATCATCATAGAGCAGCATATCGACCTTCACGCCGGCAGAATTGAACCGGAAGACGTAGCAGTTTTGACTATCATGAAACGCGTCGATACCGATTGAGGCGTAATCTGATTCGATCTCATTGTCCCGGCGTGTCAGGCGCGCCACAACGCCGTCCGGCTCCGCGTCGTAAAACATACATCCGAAGTACACACTGTTTTCATCGTACAGCACGCGAATCTCCGATGGCTCGGAGGCCGGCTTCCCTTCGTCTGGATCGCGCTGCGTGAAACCAACCGCAGGTTGGGCACGTGTCCAAACATCGTCATTCAGGATCCCATCGATGTGAGGCGGAGAATCCACGCGCTCAGCCTTGACGGATTTCGTGCCGTCACCGGCAAGTCCGGTACATGAGAGAAGACTACATGCAAACACAGTTGTAAGGAGTGAACGCATTGAGTTCCATTCTTTGATGAAGGAAAAGCCTTGGTTCGATCCGGCAAGAAGATTGACGGATAAGGTCAGACGAATCGGCTCGACAAAGTTGGGACAATCTAAAGCATTTGGGGTTTTGTTTCCAACGTTTCCCCGAAAATCCATCGCCGTCCGTTCGTCAAGTGGCAAAGGCTTTACCTCTTTTGATCCGGGAATCTTCACGGTCTTTGAGTTGAGGAAGTCATTCCTTTTCCCTATCTTGGTTGCCAGATTTCCCTTCAGTTTTCCATTATCAATCCGGCAAGCAGAGTATGGACACATCTCTGGTATACATGTTCTTTCACCTGATTGGCTTTGGTCTCATCATGACGCTGATGGTGAGCGGCTGGCTACTTCACATGCAGTATGTGAAGGCACCTGATTTCAAGACCAAACTCATTGTACTTTCCTCGGCTCGGGCGGTCGGACTGCTCAGCCCGATTGCGATTGCGCTGATGCTGCTGACGGGTGTTGCAAACATGCATACCCGAGCACTCGGTTTGTTCACCGAGTCGTGGCTGGCAATCAAGATTCTGCTGTTTGTCATCGCTTCTGCCAATGGAGTTGTCTTCGGCATCCGATCCAGGAAACGCGGCATGCTCGTCGCTCAACTCGCGCAAGGGTCGGCACCGGCGGGAAGTGAAGTAAAGCTCGTTGCCATGGATAAAGCTGCACTTGCGTTTCATATCGTTCAATCAGTTTTGTTGATTGCAATTCTCATTCTCACCGTTTGGAAACCCGGCAGGTTCGGAGCATAACAAGGAGACTCACTGCGTGCGACAGTACCAGCTGTTCATCAACAACGAATTTGTTGACGGGGCCGACAAGCGGACATTCACGGGCACCAATCCCTACAATCAGGACGTAATCGCCTCGTTTGCCAGAGCCGGTGCGGAAGATGTCGGGAACGCGGTTGCCGCCGCACGTGATGCGTTTGACCATGGTCCGTGGCCGCGTATGTCGCGCGAGGAACGCAGCAACTTCATCAAAGCAATCTCCGACAAGATCAACGAGAACAAGAAACTTCTCACCGAGCTTGAAGTTCTCGATTCGGGTTCAACGATTCGCAAAGCAGGCGAGGACATCTATCTCAGCGCCCGCAATCTTGCGAACTTCGCGAAACTTGGCCTGACAGATCTCGATGGAGAGATCGAGGGCGTATCGAAGGCGGGGTTCAGCAAGAACCTCTTACTGCGCGAGCCTATTGGCGTCGTTGCCGCGATCATTCCCTGGAATTTTCCGTTGAAGATGGCAATCTGGAAGCTGGGCCCGGCACTTGCTGCCGGAAACACGATTGTGCTGAAGCCCTCCGAAGAAACATCGCTGAGCATCATGGAGTTGGCGAAGCAGATGCAACAGATCGGGTTGCCGAAGGGCGTGGTCAACATCGTGACGGGATTCGGGCCAGAAGCAGGAGCCGAACTCGCAAGCCATCCGATGGTCGATAAGATCGCTTTTACCGGATCGACAGCTACAGGGCAGCACATCATGCGCGCAGCGGCAAGCAATCTCAAGAAGCTTACGCTGGAATGCGGCGGCAAGTCGGCGAACATTGTTCTCGACGATGCCGACATGGAGATGGCGGTTGATGGTGCGATGTACGCGATTTTCTATCACGCCGGACAATGTTGCGAAGCCGGCACACGACTGCTACTCCCGAACTCCAAAGCAGACGAGTTTGTGCAACGGCTTGTTGACAAAACGAAAAGACTCAAGCTCGGCGATCCGATGCTGCCGACAACGGACGTTGGTCCGGTTGTATCGCAGAAGCAGCTCGATCGCATTCTTGGATATGTTGGCAAAGGCAACGCTGAAGGTGGAAAGCTTCTCGTCGGTGGCGGCAAGCCTGCGTCACCGGAATGTGCAAGAGGATTCTTCATCGAGCCAACGGTATTCGATCATGTCGATAATTCATCGACCATTGCGCAAGAAGAAATTTTCGGACCGGTGCTATCGATCATCCGTTACAATGCGGTGGATGACGCTGTGCGGATTGCCAACGATTCCATTTACGGACTCGCGGGCGGAGTGTGGTCAAGAGATCCGGAGCGGGCCATGAATGTCGCACGGCGACTTCGTGCAGGCACAGTCTGGATTAACGAATGGCATTTGCTGAATGAGCGCGCTCCGTTCGGCGGCTATAAACAAAGCGGCATCGGACGCGAGTTTGGCATCGACGGATTGAAAGAATACACCGAGTCAAAGCATGTATACATTGACGAGGTAGGCGTACGAGAAAAGAAGACCTGGTACGATACCGTCGTGCCCAAAAATTCTTAACACTGAGCGTTCTCTGCGAAGGGTGTACCTGCTTCAATCATGCATCGCTCAGAATCTTAACATCACACAAATAGGAACCACTATGAAGACACGAGTAATCCTTCTGGCTATGCTCGCCGCGCTTGCGCTGATGGGGTGCGCAGAGAAGAAGATGGAGCCAATTCCCGTCGGCGAGATGCAGGAGTATCGCGATCCGGGGTTCGGCTGGTCCATCAGCTATCCCAAGAATTGGCCCACACCGCTCGCGGAAGTCGGTCGTGCTCGCTTCTACAATGAACGGGGAGTCGATCAGAAATTCACCGTACCGAACGAGCCGGGAACGCTCGGCGCAGAAATCAAGGTCACCGCAGTCAAAACAGGCGAGGCTGCCGATTTCATTGCAAAGGCAATTGCGGAAATGAAGTCGGGTGGCTACAAAGTTGAGCCGGAAGAAAAAGTGACTATCAATGGTGTCGCCGGCACCAAAGTGAAGTACGGTGCGAATTATGGAAAGAACAGCATCATCTACGGACACAATGTGTATCTGCCGGTTGATTCAACGGTGTACGAACTCGGGTTTGCGGGTTTCGAGCAATTTTACGCTGCATGTGTGCCGATCTTTGATGCCTCACTAAATACGTTCAAGCCGGCAGCGGCAAAAGTGCCCGGTCGCGATGAGACACTGCCGTCGGACGTCTTCACGCCCATCAATGGCAAGTCATTCTCATTCGAGGCGCCGGAGAATTTCAACTCGACCAACCCTGCCAAAGGGAAGTATGAGGAAGTAGCCGAATTGCGCAGCGACAAACGTTTGGATTGCTCGATCAAGTTCGACGTGCAACCGGCAAAAGGGCTGACGCTCGAAAAAGTCTTTGAACAAAACAAAGGATTGTTGCGTGGAGGAGTTGCAGGCAAGGCCACGGTCGGTGGAGAGAATGCGATGACGCTGACTGGCTCCGTCACCAAGGATGTTCAACGACGATTTTACTTTGTCGTCCGGAACGACAAGATCTTCCGCATCACAACGGATTGGTACAAACCGCAGACCGAAGCGTACAATGCCGCATTTGGCAAAGTCATCGCGTCGGTAAAATTCAAGTAAGCAAGTCCGGGACGCCGGGTCATTGCCCGAGTTGCCGTCGCCAGGCAACGAACCAATGACCCGACAGCTCAGACGATCCCACTTCAACCAAAATCAAACTATGAATCCGTCACAGGTTACAACGGCATTCTCGATAGACGGCTACCGGGTAGTCCGGAATATTGGTGTCGTACGCGGCATTACCGTGCGCTCGCGTTCAATCATCGGCAATATCGGTGCGGGATTTCAGATTCTGTTCGGTGGAAACATCTCACTGCTGCAGGAACTCTGCGAGCGCGCACGTCAGGATGCATTCGCACTCATGATGCAACATGCGCAGGAACTCGGCGCAAACGCGATCATCGGCATGCGATATGATGCAAACGAAGTGATGTCCGGCGTTACGGAGGTTCTGGCGTATGGAACCGCGGTTGTTGTAGAGAAGGTGTAGTAGTTTCAGGCATTGCAGTACGTACAACTTGTTCATTGAAATAATGGAGAAGAGCCATGGTGAGAGTCCTGCGTCCGGTGACTCGTGCTGAGGAGTACGAGTACAGAGCAAAGTTTCTGAAAGACGAATTTCACATGTCCGGCGACGGACCGAGGTCGGCGGAGTTTCGCATCGACAAAGTACTTCGGCTGATTCAGTTCTTCCCGGATGATCGCGTTCTCGATATCGGTCCGGGAAGGGGACTTCTGTTCGAACGAATTCATGCCCGCGTGGCTGAATGTTGCGGACTTGATGTAACCCCGGCGATGGTTGACCGCTTGAAAAGGAAGTTCAGCGGCTATCGCAACGTCTCATTCACAACCGGACGATCATGCAAACTTCCCTACCCGGACGCCTATTTCGATAAAGTGCTTATGACCGGAGCCTTTTGCCTGCAGGAAACAACGGAAGAATGCATGCAAACACTTGCGGAAATCCGGCGCGTGGCAAAGGACGATGCTCTCATCTTTATTAGTGACATTGCTGTTGTTGACGAATCAAGATTGGGACCCGAGCGTGTATCGGCAATCGCCCGATTGCAACGAAGGTTTCGCCAGGATGGCCCGGTGGACTTCGTGAGAAGTGTACTACGATATGCAATCAGGAAGATCAGAGTCATTCTTGAAATCGAACCTGTTATTGTGGAGTCGACAAAAGGTATCTGGTTTCCTGATGCGCAGTTCGTCGCCATGTGCAGAGAGAGCCGGCTTGAGGCAAGCGGCTTTCGAACGCAGATGGTCGTGGGTCCCTCGCCATCACGATTTGATTATCTCATGAGACCATTCATTCTGTTTTTTGGTTGGGACTTTGTCCTGGAAGTATGTTCCACGCTTTTGATCTGATAAAACGGAGGCATTTACATGAAGTTCTGGATTCTTGCTGTCGCGACCCTTTCTTTCGCTTTCTTTTCCACTGCTGAAGCACAGCAGGACAAAAAACCGCTCAGCCCGCGGGATTCTGTCTTCTGTCTCATCGATACCAACATGATCTCGGTGAACTATGGTCGCCCATCCATGAGAGGAAGAACGATCATGGGGGAACTGGTTCCATGGAATACGGTGTGGAGAACAGGGGCAAACGAAGCCACGCATCTCAAGACCAACTATGACATGATGCTCGGCGGCGTACCGCTGACGCGAGGAACATACTCGCTGTGGACTCTTCCTTCCCCAACCGGCTGGAAGATTATCATCAACAAGCAGACAAAGCAATGGGGAACGAAGTACGACGAAACACAGGACTACGCGCGGTTTGATGCAACCGTGGAACAGCTTCCGACGCCGGTCGAAACTCTCACGATTGCTTTTGATGCAACAGGAAAGACGAATGGGCGGCTGAAGATCATGTGGGAGAAAACCCTTGTGTGGACGCGCTTTGAAAAGAATACCAACATCCGGCCTCTCAGTCCGCCGGACTCATCGGAAGTGCTTCTCAACAATTACAAACTAAAAGTTCGCTACAGCAAACCATTTGTTCGCGGGAGAACGATCTGGGGGGTGGTGGTCCCGTATGATTCCATTTGGAGAACCGGTGCAAATGCAGCGACCGTGTTTGAAACAGAAACCGACGTGGCAATCGGCGGCGCAAATGTGCCGGCGGGAGTCTACACGCTCTACTCGAAGCTCACAGAAAACGCGCTCGAGCTGATCATCAGCAAGAAGGCTCCCGGCAATGCCGCTTACGATCCGACACAAGACCTGGCACGCATCAGCCTTGCGATGCGCAAGTCGGGGGCGCCGATTGATCCGATGAGAATCGCGTTTGAACAAGGAAGCCAGAAAAACACCGCGTTGCTGAAGCTTGGGTGGGCCGATCGGGAATATGATGTGGACGTGATGGCGAAGTAGCACGCATTGCCTGTTTGAACAGACTCCGGCGCCCTGCGATTAACCGGAGTCTGTATTGCTTCTTCTCCTGCCTTGCCGTAACTTATCATCGGCGTTTCTCTCCGTTTCCATTCACTCCAAGAAAAAGCATTACACAGTGATTCGCTGCCAACAAGAATTTCACTTCGCGAGTACTTGGCTGGCAATCGTGTCTGTGTGGCAACTTCAAACAAGATGAAAGCATATTATGGATATCAAAGGAAAATCTGTACTTGTTATTGGCGGCTGGGGTCTTGTCGGCTCTTCCGTCTGCAGAAAATTCATGGAACACCATCCCAAACGCATTATCGTCACCTCGCTGTTGAAGCAGGAGGCGCTCGAAGCCGTTGAGCAGTTGAACGTAGAGTATCCTCTCGCGGGCAAGAAGTTCTTCGTGCCGTGGTGGGGAAATATTTTCGTCCGTCACCAGCTCAAGGATCTGCCGCGCGAAAAGATTCTCGCAAGCGCGAAATACCGGGAGATGATAATTGAAGACATCGTCGATGAGCTATCCCCCGCTGTATTGAAGCGCTCGAGCCTGCATTACCTGATGCAACAGTATAAACCCGATATCGTTGTTGACTGCGTAAATTCCGCCACGGGCATCGCGTATCAGGATATCTTCCAGGTGTCGCGTGAAGTTCTCCAGCAAATCCGTGCGGCAAGAAAAGGGAAAGGATCGGAGCCGCTGGCCGTGGCCACGGAGAGACTGCTCTGCACGCTCTACGTCCCCCAGCTTATCCGTCATGTCCAGTTGATGTACCGCTCGATGAGTGAGGCAAAGACGAAGATTTACGTGAAGATCGGAACGAGCGGGACGGGCGGTATGGGATTGAACATCCCGTACACACACAGTGAGGAAAAACCATCGCGCGTGTTGTTGTCGAAATCCGCCGTGGCAGGTGCGCATACCTTGCTGCTGTTCCTGATGGGCAGAACACCCGACGCGCCCATCACGAAGGAAGTGAAGCCCACCGCTGCAATCGCGTGGAAGAAGGTCGGGTTCGGAGAGATTAAGAAACGCGGCAAGGCAATCGAGCTTGTGGATTGCCCGCCCGAGAAGGCGGTCAAACTCAAGACAAAGCTCCAATTGAGCATGAACAAGGTCGCGAAAAAAACGGGGAACTCGCTGAAGTCTGTATACATTGACACGGGTGAAAACGGCATCTTCTCGCGCGGAGAGTTCGAGGCCATTTCAACGCCCGGCCAGATGGAATTCGTGACACCCGAAGAGATTGCCGAG
This sequence comes from uncultured Chitinophagales bacterium, assembly GCA_964370915.1. Taxonomy (GTDB): domain Bacteria; phylum Bacteroidota; class Ignavibacteria; order UBA10030; family UBA6906; genus CAADGV01. The sequence goes on along the minus strand of CAYJNF010000082.1, from coordinate 656 downwards.
AGTGTTGTGTTTGAGGTGAGGGCGGGAAACACCGGTCACGACATCATCAATGCGCTCGACAATGCAACGCTTGCACCCACGTACAGGGCGGGTTTCATGTTCAGCAGTGCAATGGAGATGATGCAAAAACTGGAAGTGCAGCATGGCACAGACAGCGTGGCATTTGAAATGCTGGGACCGCCACGACTCTCCAAACTGCTGTATGAAGCATATCTGTTGAAACGCTGCTTCACTGACGTGCACACTGTGGCGCACACCGACGCGCGCACGTTGAGCAAAGCACTTACCGGGCTCGTGAGCAAAGATGCACAGCTGCGTTCACAAATTATTTCCATCGGCATCCCGATTCTTCTACCCGATGGCACATCCATGCTTCGCGCTCCCATGATGAAGATTCCCCCGTATCGCGGTGAGTCCACACTGAAGGTCACACCGGCAGCAATCGACCATTGGGCGCACGATGGGTGGGTGGATTTGCGTGTGAGGAATATGGAAATCTGGCGATCGCGTTTCAAGAGCCTCATGAATGGTGTGGAAGATCTGCCTGCCGGCGAAACGAGTTCCCGTACCATGCACAACCGTGAGTACTGGAAGAATTTTTCGGAAATCGATCCCGGAAAAGTCTGCGGGTGGTTGTTCACCTATGAGGAAAAAGG
>CAYJNF010000081.1:0-10840 GCA_964370915.1 uncultured Chitinophagales bacterium | reverse complement strand
GCCTACCTGCGTCGTTGCGTCCGTCAATATTCGAATCTGCAAAATATGGCTGAGCTTCGACTCCTTCTGCATACCCGCTGCATCCTATCAGCAGACCACCATGTCCTTTGATTTCATGAGCTGACACGATGAACGAACGCACGTTCCATGCAAGTGAGGCACGCAAGCTCGAGACTCCGGAGCGACTTTCCTGGCTTCCGCCCGCCGAAATTGTTGCTGCTCTGAATCTTCGGAACGCTATGACCATCGCAGATGTCGGAGCGGGAACAGGATTCTTTTCCATTCCCATCGCGAAGGAAGTCGGCACCAGCGGAAAAGTGATTGCCGTGGATATGCAGCAAGAGATGCTCAACCTTCTCGCGCAGAAACTTCACAACCTTGATTCCCCGCTGAATATTGAGTTGATTAAAGGTGAAGCGTCCAACACAACGTTGACGGAACACAGTGTTGATGTTGTTTTCATGGCAAATGTGTGGCACGAACTGGACGATCATGCCCTGGTTCTGAAGGAAGTGCAACGGATTCTTCGTCCGGACGGAAGGCTGATTATTCTCGACTGGCGCACCGACGTTACGCAGCCACCCGGTCCGCCTCTCCATCATCGTATTGCCTCTGAGGCTGTTGCCGATCTGCTGCGACGTCACCGTTGGACACCACTTCCGGCCATGCACGTTGGCCTGTACAGTTACATAGTTCAAGCGATGCTCACAGAATAAATGCCGATGGTTGAACCAGCTGCGTATCGCAACCGTTCTCTCCTTGACACCAATTCCACCATGCAATCAGTGACCATATTAGTTGTTGATGATGAACAACATCAGCGGAGCGTGCTTGGCGGCTATTTGCGCAAGAAGAATTTTCTTGTGTTCGAAGCAGAGTCTGCCACGGAAGGAATCCGTCGCGTACGACACGATCATGTCGATATTGTTCTCACGGATTTCAAGATGCCCGACAAGACGGGCTACGAGTTGCTGCGAGAGGTCCGCGATATAAGCCCGGAGACAACGGTTGTGCTCATGACTGCGTTCGGCACGATCGAGGGCGCCGTGGACGCGATGCGTGCCGGGGCGTATGACTATCTCACCAAACCCATCGAGCTTGACGAGCTGGAACTTCTCATTCAGCGCATCAGCGAACGTCAGCACCTGATTTCCGAAAACCGCCTGCTGAAGGAGCAACTTGCCGACAAGTTCACATTCGGCGGCATCATTTCCCAATCGGCAGCCATGGATGACGTGTTGACCACGGCCGGACGCGTGGCGCAGAGCAAAGCGTCGGTGTTGATTCGCGGTGAGAGCGGAACAGGCAAGGAACTGATCGCGAAGGCAATTCATTTCAGCAGTCCGCGCAAAGAAAAGTCCCTCATTGCCGTCAACTGTGCCGCGCTCAACGAGAATCTCCTCGAAAGTGAATTGTTTGGACACGAAAAAGGAGCGTTCACCGGAGCCGATAAGCAGCGACGAGGACGATTCGAGATCGCCGACGGCGGGACAATCTTTCTCGATGAGATCGGCGACGTGCCACTTGCAACGCAAGTCAAGCTGCTGCGTGTGTTGCAGGAACAGCAGTTCGAGCGTGTCGGCGGAACGGAGTCGATCCGGGTGGACGTTCGTGTTGTTGCTGCCACGAATCGGAATCTGGAGGAACTGATCAAGAATGGAACGTTCCGTGAAGATCTCTATTACCGGCTCAATGTGGTCACCATCCAGATCCCGCCGCTGCGCAACAGGCGCGACGATATAGCACCAGCGCTCGAACATTTCCTTCACCATTACGGAAAAGAACACTCGCGCAACAAGCTTACGTTTTCCAAGGAAGCCTGGGATTTGTTGTTGCGCTACAATTATCCGGGAAACATGCGCGAGCTTGAAAATATCGTTCAGCGTGCGGTGATTCTTTCCTCACGGGACGTGATTACCAAAAATGAGTTGCCGCAAATTGTGAAGAACCCGATGCCCGAAAGTGAAGCTCCGGCGGCGCAGTCTTCACTGACACTTCCTGATCAGGTGGATCGTCTCGAGAAAGAACTCGTGATGGAGGCGCTTCGCCTGACCGACGGCAACCAATCCAAGGCCGCTGACCGACTCGGCATTTCTGAACGAAATCTCCGCTATAGACTGAAGAAGTGGGGCGTGAAGTAAGAGAGGAAAATGGTGGATAAAATAGTCGCGAACGTCATAGAAGAAACCGTGCAGGTAACCCTGCTCGTTCTCATCATGATGATTGTTGTTGATCTTATCAATGTGTGGACGAGAGGAAAAATCGCTGCGATTCTCAAACACGGAAGGCAGTGGCGACAGTATGTTGTCGCGTCCCTTCTCGGCGCTGCACCGGGTTGTGTCGGCGCGTTCACGAACGTATCGCTGTACATTCATGGGATGATCAGTTTTGGTGCACTGGTTGGCGCAATGGCAGCAGTCTCGGGTGATGAGGCATTCGTCATGCTTGCGATGTTCCCAAAAACAGCCGTGCTGCTGTTCGCGTTGCTGTTTGTCATCGGTATTGGCGTAGGGTGGCTTGCCGATCTGGTGGTCACGAGATGGAAAATCCGTACATGTACCGATTGTGAATCTGCACTCATCCATCCTCACCATGAGAGCGTTTCGCATTACATCAAGGAACACATCTGGGGACACATCATTCGACGCCATCTGTGGAAAACCGCACTGTGGACGTTTGGAGCACTGCTTGTGGTTGAAATGGGACTCAAGCAATGGAATCTGGAAACCCTTACATCGGAATACACGTTGTTGCTGCTTGTTCTTGGTGCACTCGTCGGGTTGATTCCAGAGTCGGGGCCCCATCTTGTTTTTGTGACGATGTTCGCCAACGGGCTTATCCCCTTTTCTGTCCTTTTCACAAGTTCATTTGTGCAAGATGGACATGGGATGTTGCCGATGCTCTCCTATTCCATCAAGGATTCGATGCTTATCAAAGCTTTTAACATGGTATTTGGACTGGCGATAGGCCTCGCATTGTACGCAGTCGGATGGTAGAACAATTCCAGCTTGCTCCAGCACAGAGGTTGCCGTATCTTTCTCCAAAGAACAGCTAAACGCACGATCACAAAATGCCTTCTCCACCACCAATTTCACCATACCATGCCACAACCATCCTCGACAGCATCGCGGATGGCGTGTTCACCGTTGACAAGGAGATGCATATCACCTACTTCAATAAGACGGCGGAACGGATAACCGGAGTATCACGTGAGGATGCAATCGGGCAGTTCTGCTTCGAAGTGCTTCGAGCCAACATCTGTGAAAAAACATGTGCTCTGAAATGCTCGTTCAGCACGGGCAAGGAAGTCATCAATAAACCCGTCAATATTCTCCGCTCAGACGGTAAACAGATCCCGATCAGTATTAGCACGGCAGTCTTGCGCAACGATGACGGCAAGATTGTTGGTGGTGTAGAATCGTTTCGCGATCTTTCCGCGTTTGAGGAACTTCGCAAGGAGATCTACCGAACATACACCTTTGAGGATATCGTTTCAAAGAATCACAATATTTTCGAGCTGTTCGAGATCCTCCCGAACATTGCAGAAAGTGAAAGCTCAGTGTTAATTCAGGGTCCCAGTGGTTCGGGTAAGGAACTATTCGCACGTGCAATTCACAGTCTGAGTAGACGCAAAGATGGTCCATTTGTGGCAGTCAATTGCGGTGCGTTGCCAGACACATTGCTGGAGTCGGAGTTATTCGGGTACGTTCAAGGGGCATTCACTGATGCTCGGAAGGACAAGCCTGGCCGGTTCGATCTTGCTCGTGGGGGAACGATTTTTCTAGACGAGGTCGACAGTTTGACGCAGGCGACTCACGTGAAACTGCTTCGAGTACTGCAAGAACGGGAATTCCAACCACTTGGTGCAACGGTACCAGTCAAGGCTGATGTCCGAGTGATCGCGGCAACGAAAGAGAATCTCACAAAACTCATTCAAGACAACACCTTTCGTGATGACTTGTTCTTTCGTTTGAACGTCGTCAAACTGACGTTGCCTTCGCTATCGGAGCGACGTGATGACATTCCCATTCTCGTCCATCATTTTATCGAGAAGTTCAACCGAATCATGGACCGGACCATCACGGGTGTGGCCGATGAAGTGATGGAGATACTCATGCAATACAGCTTCCCGGGCAATGTCCGCGAGTTGGAAAACATCATCGAGCATGCGTTCGTCATGTGTCGAAGTGAGACAATTCAACTTCACCAAATTCCCCCCGAATTACAGCAGTTACGAACTCATATCACTCCTGTCCAACCACAAACACCCCTTGCAGATTTGGAACGTCAGGCCATCATCAAAGCCCTCACGCAGCACGGCGGAAACAAGGTCGAAGTGGCGAAGGCACTCCAGCTTCATCGGACGTCTCTCTGGAGAAAGATGAAAAAGTACGGTCTCACTTAAGTTTCGTCAGTCTCATCCATGCAATCCATGCATGGACGAGGGCCCTGTGATCATTCCGAGCAATGCGGCGCCCAACAGCGTGCCGGTCGCATAACTTACGAAGCAAGGAATAAGCATCGTGCGCGTTCGGTCAGGAAACAGCAACAACGCTCCCGCTCCAATCATCGCGCCGACGCTGCCAAGAAGGATAAAGCCGATTGTCCATACAAGCATAGTCGACTCTCCCTGACTACGATGTTTCACTCCACACCAAACGGAACGCTCGCCTTCAGATTCGCACTTCTTCCCGGCGCAAGAGTGTAGCCTTTGTACGTATCCAAGAAATCACGATACGACGCATCGAACAGGTTTGCGATCTCCAGATTGAATTGCACCGGTCTGCTTGCGACGGCAAGCTCAAAGCCGAGACCGACATTGAAGAGAATATATTTATCGGTCGAACACACGCCGAACGGAATCGTCGGACCGAAGCCGTCGTCGAATTGGCCAAAGGGCTCATACGCGCCGGCAGCTGATTTTGCTGCAACATGCTTTCCACCGAAGAACGTGTAGATGTTCTTCAGCGCAGAGAAATCAGGCAGAAGGACTTTCACTTCCAGCGTAGCGCGGTCAGCCGGCATCAACGGCAGCTCCTTGCCGCTGTGCGCGCCCCTGACGAATTCACTTCGAATGAGCGAATAACCTCCGCTCAGTAAAATGAAACTGACCGGATTGACGGAATAATTCACGTCAAGACCGCGGAGGAGCGCATCGGCTTGGTCGTGGGCAAACACAAACTGACTGTTCACCGGAGCTAATGGATGAGCCTTTGCATCATACAGAAAAATATAGTTTTCTATTCGATTCTGATAGAGCGTGATAGATGCCTCCACCTTCTCATCCCTGTAGCGGATTGATGTGCTCACGTCCAGCGAATGTTCATTTTTTAAGTTCGGATTTCCGATTTGGAATGCAAACACGCCTCCGTGCAACCCGTACACATACAGGTTGAAGAAGCTCGGGATGCGAAACCCTCTGCTCAGATTGGCTGTCACAGTAAGGTTGCTCAGCAGTTGATACGAAGCGCCAATTCCGCCAGAGAATGACGAGTACCTGCTAAAGTCATCCTGGTTCAAGAGAGGGTTCGAAGGAGAACCATAGAAGGTTTGTGTTCTGTGATCCCACCGCACTCCAAAGTTCACCGTCAGTTGTTTGTGCTTCCATTCCTCGAATGTGTAGAATGCAAGATTCGCATAGTGACCATCGGGTTGAAGAGGGATCTTTCCATAGTTGCGATGGTTGTAGTACCGCACCTCCGCACCAGTGGTTCCATGAAGAGCGAAAAGATCAACATGTTCGACATCGAAACGTCCCGTGAACACGTTCAAGTTCAGATTGACAACTGCGGAGTCGTCGAGGAAGCTTCGCGATAATACCTCACGCGTCGCGAGCCGCACGTTGTTCTGAAACGACAGCTTCGGCTTCAGGATAACATGTCCGAGCGGAAAATTTCCCTGAAGTGATGCCACATGGTTCATACGCCGGATGCCAATCGGAGCGCCGAGCGCGGGATTCGGGATGTTGGGAAGAAGAAAGTTGTTCTCTGCCCGGTAGTAGTCGTAGTTCAACGCCACCAATCCGATGGGCGACAAGTATCCTGCACCGGCAAAGCCCGAGATGCTTTCAAAATCCGTAAAGGGAATCTCCCGCGTAAACTTCGGGTCGTCTTTCGTCCTCGTCGTTGGATAACCGTCGACGTCAGACGTGTGGAAGTTGTCCGACAACCTCCGAATCAGCGAACCGTGGAAACCGAGATTCTCTTCTGTTGCCTCGATCTTCAGTGCATAGGAACGTTCGTTCGAGTTCGAGGAGTACGAGCCATCGAGCGAGCCGTTAACCTTCAGCCCTTCATCTCCGGAGAAGTGAAAATGCTTGGGGATAACGTTAACGGCGCCTCCCAGCCCATCCGATCCATAAAGCAGACTCGAAGCGCCGCGAATCACTTCAATCCGCTCGAAATTGTACGGCTCAACCGTCGGAGCGTGCCGTTCGCCATATTGCTGATACTCCTGAGCAATGCCGTCGCTCAAGATAAGGACACGCTCGCCGGTATGTCCACGTATCACCGGTTTGCCGCTCTCGCCTCCGGCGGAAAGATTGTACACACCGGGGAGAGATTCAATAGTCTTGCCAAGCGACGACGCATCGAAGCGAGACTTCTCTCTTCCTCCCAGCACACTAACGTCTTGTGGTGTTGTCAGCGGATTGGATGCATACGGATTGCCTGTAACAACGACCGCCTCGGATTCGAATACCGTCGGTTCGAGTGTGAATTCAATGATCGTCATCCTATCAATTGCAATCGTTATTATTTTCGTCTCTGGTTTGTAGCCCATCATTCGCGCTACAGCTTGAAAACTCCCTTCCGGAAGGTCAACGATAGAAAATTCTCCTCGTTCGTTTGTGCTGGCTCCTCGTTCGATATTCGGAATAATGACATGAGCAAACGGGAGCGGTTGGCGATCTTTGCCGACAACGGTTCCTTTAAGAATTCCTGCGCCACGGTTTTCGCCAAACCCAATTGTGGTCAGCAGCGTGAACATACCGATGAACGACAAAACGGTTACAGGTTGTCGCATGACTCTTTCCCTTTCAATTAATCTTGTTGTTGTGAAGTGTAGGCGACAATGCTGCCCACACATTGAACTTCAAGAGTTGAAAGGCGGAGCTCGCGGACTTGCGGGAAGGAGTGTGAAGGACGATGGTATTCGATCAACGGGGTCGAATCGAACGACGAAAAGAAAGCCGGCGAAGAGAAAAGGAGCAACAACAGCAAGAGCCATGCTGAGCGAACTGTGTATCTGGTATGCCAAGCACCGCGAGTCATGATCGCGCACATCATCGTGGGTGTGAAGAAACTCCTGCCCCGCGCTTAAGAAAACAATCAGCGAAACCAACAGCGCAGCTACTATTCGCATGCGTGAGTGAATTCTCAGGTATGTCGGTTGTTGCATGATCATGATAGTGATTCGTTCACTTTGCCAGCATCACGATATGTGTTGTTGCAGGTGAATTTCTGATTTCTTTTGAGATCTTCAACCCACATCGCTCCGCAAGCCCGGTCAACCCGTTGCTCGCGACATATGACTTGAAGTTTCTATAATGTTCCGAACCTGCAGCGAACTCGACAGCCTCAGTGAGTACGCTCAACAAATGCTTCGGGCGCGGAACAAGGTAATCTACAATGAGAATATTCTCCGCGGCGCGAGAAACTAGCCGCAGGACCTTCTCTCGTTTTCCTGTTTCAATTTCGTGAAGCACATAGGAAAGCACGGCAACATCGTACCGGCGGTTTCCTTCAGCCAGAAGATCCTCAACATGCGAATGATGCAGAAAGACGTTGCTTGCGCGCGCCTGAGCAAGCCGACGTTTCGCAACTTCGATGTTCCTGAGTGAAGGTTCAACTCCGTCAACACGACTACACACATCGCTCAACTGAAACAACAGTCTTCCGGTTCCAGTCCCGACATCCAGCACTGAAGCCTCTCGCGCAATCAGTGATTTGACAACACGAAAGGCACGGTCTTGATTCGGTGCTACAAATGTATCATAAAACCAACCGTCATACCAGTGGTTTTTGTCTTCCACTCCACACCTGTTTTCCAATCTGCATGCTCCCTCCCGTACGGATCTTGTGACTTGTACTCTATCTGATGCTCGATAATGAAGAACGAGTCAGGCGCCTGACGACACTGGCTGGCAAATAGCTTACCACAGGCGATGCGAGAGACTCGTCCCGTTGACTAACTCGAACGAATTGACTGATTTCCATTGGATTTGTACCCGAGCTTTCTACGCAACTTCACGTTGCAGCGTCGCAACAGTTGCGGGACCTGCGTTGCATTCCTGCAACGGAAGATCGGTTATGTATCTCCTCATCCTTCAAATTCCATCTGAAACTCGCTTTCGATTCATTCCTCCGCATGGCTCGCAAATTGCGCTCATCATTCCCAAGGATGCAAAGGCATTCACAACAAGATGTTCACTTGATCTGGCGATCAGACCATGTACGTTCCCAAGAAAGTGTTCTTCACCAAAGGGGTCGGGAGGCATAAGGACTATCTCCAGTCGTTCGAGTTGGCATTGCGTGATGCCGGCGTAGAGAAATGCAACCTCGTGAGTGTCTCCAGCATACTGCCACCGATGTGCAAACGGCTTCCCGCCTCAGAAGGCGTGAGATTACTCGAGCCCGGTGCAGTGACCTTCGCGGTTATGGCCCGCAACGCAACAAATGAACCCAACCGGCTCATTGCCGCGTCCATCGGTGTCGCCCAACCGACGGACGAAACCGCGTACGGCTACCTGTCTGAGCATCATCCGTTTGGTGAGACCGATGAGCGGGCGGGTGAATACGCAGAGGATCTTGCGGCAACAATGCTTGCGACCACGCTTGGGATTGACTTCGACCCGACGCGTGCTTGGGACGAACGCGAAATGCACTACAAGATGAGTGGTAAAATTCTCAAGACGTTCAACATCACGCAATCGGCGCAGTGTGATAAGGATGGAAAATGGACATCGGTCGTGGCGATGGCAATACTGTTGTCGTGAGGACACACTTATGATACACAAGGTTGCACTACCCGTATTCGGGAACCGCGTCTCATCCCGTCTGGACTGCTCGGAGAGCATCCTGCTCGTGAGCATTGAGGATGGGACGATCATCCGACGTCAGGAAACGCGATGGACACATGTCAATCCGCTGGAGAAGATTCGCCTCTTGGTTCAGGAAGGTGTGGAAGTTCTGATCTGCGGCGGACTGACAGAGACTTGTGCAAACATGCTCCATGATACCGACATGCAGGTCGTTCCCTGGGTCCGGGGGGAAATTGAGGAGGTGCTCTTTCAATTCATGGAAGGCACACTTCGTACCACTGCATCACAACAGAATAACAGGATATCCTGATGAAGAAATCGACAAAAGCAATTCACGCCGGTACACCGCATGATGCCCGTTATGGTGAGGTATCGGTACCGATCTACCAGACTTCAACCTTCTCGTTCCCCACGGCGGAAGAAGGAGCTGCTCGTTTCGCGGGAACAAATGCCGGATACGTTTACACGCGGATGGGAAATCCAACAGTGGGCGCTCTTGAGGAGAATATTGCTATCCTCGAGGGTGGTTTCAGAGGAATGGCCACGGCCACAGGCATGGCCGCAATCACGACGACATTTCTTGCCCTGCTCGAGAAGGGTGCGCATATCGTAGTCACAGACTGCGTCTATGGACCGACACGCGTTGTGCTGGAAGGTGCTTTTGCCAAATTCGGAGTCGCATCAACTTTTGTTGATACTTCTGACCTTAACCAGATACAAAGTGCTCTCCGGCCAAATACGCGGGTTGTGTACCTGGAGACTCCCGCCAACCCAACTATGAAGCTCTCCGACATTCGCGGAGCTGCAGCAATCGCGCGGCACCATGGTGCTTTGCTGGTCGTTGACAACACGTTTGCAAGTCCTTTCTTGCAACGTCCGATCGAGTTCGGCGCAGATGTTGTCATTCATAGCCTGACCAAGTTCATCAACGGTCACAGCGATGTTGTTGGAGGTATGATCGTCACGAGTGATGAGTCGTTGTTTGGAAGAATCAAGCCTGTGTTGAACCAATTCGGCGGAACGATGGATCCGCATCAAGCGTGGCTGATACTTCGAGGTGTGCGCACACTTGCACTCCGTGTTGAGAGGAGTCAGGAAAATGCGATGCAGCTCGCCTCCTTCCTCAACGAACATCCGATGGTAACGTGGGTTATGTATCCGGGTTTACCGGACCATCCGCAACATGAACTCGCAAAGAAACAAATGGACGGCTTCGGAAGCATGATTGCGTTCGGCGTGAAGGGTGGATTGGAAAGTGGGAGGATTGTCATGAACAATGTTCGACTCTTTACTCTCGCGGTCTCACTCGGAGGCGTCGAGTCGCTGATTGAACATCCCGCGTCCATGACGCACGCCTCTGTGCCGAAGCAGGAGCGAGAGCAGGCAGGCATTTTAGATGAATTGGTGCGTATCTCCGTTGGATGCGAAGACTTTGAAGACTTGCGCGAAGATTTGAATAACGCGTTGATTCGAAGTTCACTCTCGCAACGAAGCCCTGCGGAGAGACAGACTGAAGACGTATGCGAAATAGATGAATTGATCAAAGAAGTCGAGTCGTAATGAATGGTGCAAAACAAGCTGTTCCGTTGCTTGCAGACGGTCTTTCCTCAGAGGAACACCGGCATAGAGGATCAGTAATGGAGCCTAAGACCTTTCACCGCGACTGCTTTGCCTGCGGAAAAGAAAACATTGATGGTCTTCGACTGCAATTCACCACGTCTGGACAAACGAACACAGGCGACGTGGTGATTGACAAACATTTTCAAGGCTATGACGGAGTCGCGCAGGGAGGTATAGTCG
>CAYJNF010000080.1:0-10939 GCA_964370915.1 uncultured Chitinophagales bacterium | reverse complement strand
GGGAAAGCCCGCATCTCGTACAACGATGCGGTTGAGGAGGCACTCTGCTTTGGCTGGATTGACAGCAACGTCAAGAGTCTCGACGAGAATCGGTTTGCTCAGAGATTTACGCCGAGAAACCAAAAAAGCCCGTACTCGCAAGCCAACAAAGAACGCCTTCGAAAGCTCATCGCGCTGAAAAAGGTCAGGCGTGAAGTTGTTGCAACACTCACCGGAGTGTCTGCCGAGAAGTTTACGATTCCGACCGATATTCTCGAGGCAATAAAGAGAAATCCGGTCGCATGGAAAAACTTTCGCTCGTTTTCATCATCCTACAAACGAATCCGCATTGGCTTCATTGACGGTTCGCGGAAAAGACCCGCCGAGTTTGCAAAGCGGCTGCGGTACTTCATCAAGATGACAGAGCGAAACAAGCAGTTTGGATTTGGAGGCATCGACAAACTGTACTAAGCACAATGATCAATTTTCATATCCGGAATCTCCATGGGTAAGCTGGCTTTCTGCTTCGCCTTTCTTTTCACAGGCACAATGTCGTTCGCTCAAACCTCAACGGTACCCGCCAACTTTCGCGCTGATAGTTCGCTCAGTGCAGTCCTGCACGATATTGTGGCCGACCTTGGGCTTGACAAGGACTCCGACGTTGGCGAGGATGGCATTGAACAGATTTCGCTTGCCGTTATTGATCTCAACGAAGCGACACCTGCACTCGGAGGTGTCAATCCATCCAATTTCATTTATCCAGCATCCGTGTACAAGATGTATGTTGCAGCAGAAGTGCTCCACCAAATCTCGTCGGGGAAGTACGGATTGACGAGCGCATACATCGTGAGGTCGCCAAACGATGTGGACAAGTCGCGTGAGCTCGATTGGGATCCGCGACCGTTGCTGCACAATGGTGACACCGTGTCCGTGGCCTACCTTCTGGACTTGATGATTACGCGCAGCGATAACTCCGCCGCAAACTGTCTCATCGATCTCGCCCGGAGAGAGAACATCAATGCACTCATTACCTCGTATGGTTGGAATGGCAGCGAGGTAACTCGAAAATTTCTCAAGCGCAAATTCGAAGACTCTGCCTACGTTGCTGTGCGAGGAACGGAAACCTGCGCGTTGCACGCCGCCGACTTCATGTACAAGATCGAAACGAACCAACTTGTTAATCCGTGGGTGAGCATGCAAATGAAGTCACTGTTAGGACGCCAATTGGATACGACGAAACTCGCAACGGGTCTTCCCGCCGGGGCAATGTTCTATCACAAGACAGGTTGGTTTTCATATTGGACGAACGATGTCGGGATTGTTGACGATGGCAAAGTGCGATACGTTATTTCCTGTTTCATCCCGGTCGAAGAAGAACAAGCACGACCGAAAATGCGAGAACTCTCGCGGCGAGTCTATGAATACATGAAGGCCAGGTCCGTCAGATGATTACGCCCCTGAGGTGTGTTTGATGAAGAAGTCCCTTGTAACCCTGCCGATTATTGGATTCATCGCCTCACTCTCGATTTCATTTTGGATCTATCCTCTCATCTCCGAGCCTTTAGGCAGCACTCCTATGACCGACCGCTATGACAAGCTTGCCGAAGGATTACTTCATTTCGGAACCCTGTCTTACTACCCTGACCCGTCGCCGACAGTTCTTCGTCCACCACTTCATCCTCTATTGCTTGCTGCATGCATGGCAATCGGCAGCGAGGATTACGAGCCAATCGCCTTCACGATGCAGGCAGTTGTCCATGCTCTGACCGTTTTGTTGGCAGTTCTTCTCGGATTCCATCTCGGTGGCAAAAAGGCGGGAACACTTACAGGATTGGTCTGTGCTATTCACCCTTTGCTGCTATGGTACTCAGGGCGCCTGATTGTGGAAACACTTCTGACTTTTCTTTTCACCCTGGTGGTGCTCGTGTTCGTGCGGTACTGGCAGGAACCATCACTGAAGAGAGCGACACTCGTGGGGCTGGCAATTGGCGTTGGTCTCTGGTGCAAAGCCGTCTTTATCCCGATACTTCTTGTGTTTCCGATATTCGCCATTGCACGAAAAAATCCCGACCGTCAATGGCGCGATGCTGTTGCGCACATTGCCACCGCCATGATCGTCATCTCACCCTGGGTCGTCAGAAACTATGCATTGACCGGGCGATGGCCCGTGCTTCAGGCGTTGGTGGGCTACAATCTCGTGGTGTCCGACTATTTCATTGACCATGCAACGGAATCTCCGCTCGGTTACGCGGAGTTGATTTACGGAGTGAACGCGACCGGCTTGCGTCAATGGATCGATGTTCAGGATACGTCTCACACACTTGCCTGGCACGAGACAGAACGCGACGCAGTGTTGTTTCGCAAAAGCGCCGATCGCTACCGCAATGACCCCATGTTCCTTGTGAAAAAGATCTCCCTCAACTCAATCTGGATTTGGATCCTGGCCAGTACACCCTCGGTGACTCTCGTGATGGCAATCTTTCAAGGACTACTTTTGGCATTTTCACTTTCAGGTGCGTGGGGCGTGTTCCGACTGGAGGGCTGGAGAAGTGACATCCTCATTCCGGTCTACGCGGCATCCGTATACGTTGCGGCACATCTGCCTGTCTTTGCGCTGGCGCGATTTTCCATGGTCCTGATTCCCTCGCTCACTGCAGCCGGCGCTGCTGCATATTTCCTGTTGAGGCAGGAGGTTCAACCTCTCATCGCTTCACGATCTTCCCGTACATCCAGCAAAGAATAGAAATAGCAAGCCCCGGGTACATTGGCTCAACGCCAAACGGATACGTGGGATTTGCAATTCCCGTCTGCCATCCGATCACTAACCAACATGCGGAGGTAAGCCATCCCGTCAACATCGAAGCAAAAGCTTCGCGGGAACGCATCCTGAACTTGTCGCTGTAACTCGTCAGCAATGGAACAAGCAGTCCCGGAATGACGATCGTTCCGATCACGTACCAGAGTTTTATGACTGATGGAATTAACACACTAAGCCCGACCGACAGCATTCCCGTTACGACCAAACCGACTTTCGTGAAGTGCGTGACGTACTTGTCGTCACTCTTGTTTTGCATTCTCCACACAACGTCACGCCCGAACGTTGTCGCTGATATGAACATGAGAGAGTTGAGTGTTGACATGATTGTTGCCAGCATACCAATGTAGAATAGGCCTTTCGCAACAGGCGGCAAAGTAAGTTCCGCGAGCATTGGATACGCCATGATAGGTTGCTGAACTGAAGGCACTGCGGCCCGCGCATACAGTCCTGCTGTCGCCGTCATCGCATCAAAAAGAAACCAGAAGACAATGGAGATGAGAATTCCCTTCTGAGCGACCGAACCCGACTTTGCGGCATAGCACCGTTGATGAAACGCGGGGTCAACCAACGTCCACATTGCTATGAAGAACCACACGACAACGAACTGCATTGAGTTACCGCCGTTCCACGTTAGGTGCAACGGCGGAACATGCTGCTGGATGAAACTCAGTCCCCCGAACCTCTCGTACGCAAACGGAAGGATCACAGCAAAGCCTGCAAACATCAACACAAACTCGAACATATCCGTATTGACGTCCGACCGAAAGCCGCCGACGAAGAGATATGCTGTTGTCGCGACCGTACCCACAAGGAGGCAGACAATGAAACTCCAGCCACTCACCATTTGCAGCAGGATTGCCAGCATGAGCATGTACGGCGCAGGAGTCATGAGAATGAGGACGAGAAAAGCACCAAGCAGTGAAGTCTTCAGGCCATACGCTTCGAACAGTTTGTCAGGAATTGTGAGAAGGTTGGACGAGCGGACCCGTTTTGCGAGGAAGAGGGCGAACACCGCAGCAAAGATGTAATACGGAACGCCTTCAATCACCCAATTCGAAATTCCATACAGATAAGAAAACTCGCCCACACCAAGGATGCCGCCGTACCAGGTCGAGACAAGTGTCATGACGAAAACGGGAAGTGTAAGCGAGCGGCCGGCGAGAAGAAACTCTGATGAATCAGAACTTTTTTTTGTGGAACGGAACCCGATCACCAGTACTGCAACGAAATATGCAAAGACAAGCAGGATGTCAATCGCCGAGAGAGTGACCATCACGAAAGAATCTTTACAGTTGAGTGGTGGGACAGAACCATCGCCAGCATTTTGCCTCTCCTCACGCGAATGGAAAATGTCGGTTTCACGACAACATTGCTCACGCCGATTTCACCAACCGCCATCGTGGCTTCGGTGAGCGGGTATTGCAGCCCTCGCAGCGTAATTCCTGAGCACGCGCCAAACGGAATGAGACTTACGGTTGTCCCAACCTTAGCTTCAGCTTTCAACGTTCCGTCAATTGGCACGGCAATCCAGTCATCAGCAACAACCGTGATAGCCAGAGAACGTGTATAGTTCCAGAGGACGGCCAAATTGCCAAGTGTGTGGTCGAGCCGTTTGCCTGTCGCCGCGAGAATAGTCACCGACGTTTGTTTTTTGTCGACCAGATGATCAAGCGCTTTCTCAAGATCGGTATTGTCCTGGCGTCGCACCCGAATGTGTTCAGCGGAGGCGAAGAATTTCAATGTCTGCTTCGTGACGGAATCCAAATCGCCAATGATGACGCCGGGGCGTATGCCAAGCGTGCGCGCGATGTTAGCACCGCCATCGGCCGCGACAATCAAAGAAGCTTTATCTGCAATTTGGATCGCGAGTTTTCTGTCCGGCGGCTCGCCGTTGCAGATCAGCAGCGCCTGACGTTGTCGGTTCGCTACAATGGTCAACGATTTCATAGGAATTACAAATTGACTGCAATATTGAAAAACACGTTCCTCTCTGCTCCGACGAAGAACTGATCACCTTCGCCATATGTCGCGTAGAGTCGATCAAAGATGTTGTTGACCTGCAATTTCAGTTCGAGCGCAGTGTTGCCGGGAAGATTCTCGAACTTGTACAACACGGAGGCGTCACTTACAAAATAGGGATCGACCGTGTTGGCTTCATTCCTGAAGTTGTCCGTGTACTGTTTGCCAACATATCTGCCGGAGAGTGAGAGTGCGAGTCGGCCGTCGCGAAATGTGAGACTGGCATTTGCCATGAAATCCGGAAACCCGGAAATCGGATTGCCATCCACAACAACGGGAATAACTTCTTTTGCTCCAGTAATCGGATTTGTCTGCTTGACAAATTCCGTGTGCCGGAGAATTCGATTGCGGCTGAGTGTCGTATTCGCCTTCAACTCAAGACCGTCTACAAGCTCCACTCGACCACTCAGCTCGATACCGACGTGGCGCGTGCGCTCGGCGTTGCCCGTGATCGGCTGACCGAAGCGATCCACCTGACCGCTCTTCACGATCTCATCCGAAAATCCCATCCAGAACAGATTCGCATTCAGGTGCGCGGACTCGCCGGCGAATGCACCGCCGACTTCCAGGTCAAACAGGCGTTCCGGCTTCACCAGAGGGGTATTGAAATCGAATCGTCCGGACGAGATCAACCCGAACTGCGGACTGCTGCCGCCGCTTGCCTCGGCTGCGTCATAGAGATTCTTGAGCCGCGGTTCACGTGACGTGAACGCGAAGCTTACATAACCATTCCACTGTTGATCAAAATTGTAATTCACGCCGAGCCGTGGGTTGATGAAATGATACGGCACTGCGAAATCCGAGCCTAGATATTTTTCATCATAGAGACGATAGCGATTGTACGCATACTGTACGCTGAGCATTACAGTCAGGTCGGGACGGAATCTGTACAGTTCCTGCGCGTAGAGGGAGAAGATATCTTTCGCTCCTCTGTACTCATAGTAACGATAGTCTTCTGGAATCGTGACCGGAATAATGTCGGCACGTTTCAGGCTTCCCCAATGTTCAGAGCGGTGAATACGCAATTCTGCTCCTGCGATGAACTCGCCGTTATCGTGCTTCATTGTCACTCTCGGCAGCCAGCCCCACTGTTTGTTGCTTACCACGGCATGAATGAGTGCATTGGAAAAGTACAACGAGTCAGGATTGCCGATAACGTCAAAACCATTTTCCCTCGTGATTCGATAATACGAGAACGGTGCCCACGATCCGTCGTAGTCAAAGAAGCCATCGCCGAGCACAAGGAAGAGTGAGTTGTTCAGAGTCAGCTTGTCACTTGCTCGCCACTCATGAAAAAGCTCATAGTGTGGTTGCGAAAAATTCTCGATCTCTTCCTTGCGGCGTTCAACGAAATAGCCCGGTTCCCAGTAGCTGAAGTTTTTCTTTCTCAGCTCCTTATCCTTCACGTACGTCTTGGGATTTCCATAGTACGCAAGTCCGTCCGCGACGGGACCGCCGTAGAAATTGACTTGCGTCGTCATGTTTTCATCGTACCTGATGAGGCCAAGAAAATAACTGCCGAAATCCATCCATGCCTTGTCGCGATATCCATCGCTCAAGATGCGCGCGAGCTTTCCGTGAATTGCGTATTGGTTATCGATGAGGCCTGAAGAGAACGATGCCGCGTACCTGCGCGTATTGTAATTGCCAACGCCGGCAGAGAATTGCAGTGAGCGTTCGCGTCCAAAGTTGTTCGTCACTAAATTGACTGAACCCCCAATCGCAGGTGGACCGTAGAATGCGCTTCCCGCCCCTCGCTGGACCTGTATATCCTCAACACTCGACCCGATATCGGGCATATCAAGCCAGTAGACGTTGTGATCTTCCGGATCGTTTTGTGGAATGCCGTTCACCATGACGGCAATGCGCCGGGCATCGAAACCGCGGATATTCAGATAGGTGTAACCGATACCGTTTCCCGCTTCGCTATACGTTGTGATCGAGGGAAGTTCAGAGAGGAGAATGGGAATATCCTGCGTTGTGTAGCGTTCGCGAATTTCATTTCTGCCCAGCGTGGAAAAGGTAGCCGGAGTCTCACGGTCCTTTCCCCGCGTCGCAGTCACAACTATTGGCTCTCCAAGAATCTCCGAAAGGCGCAGCGTAAAATCGACCTGCACTACACCAGTATTGCCGAGCACGGTTCTGAACCGCTGCGTGGCATATCCGACCCGTGATGCCCGCACAACATACGTCGTCTCGCGCAAGCCGTCAATGAAGTACTCACCGCGCTCATCGGTTGTCGTACCGAATTTTGTTTCTTCGACAAAAACATTCACACCGGAAAGCGGTTTCCGGGAGGCGTCATCAATGACTGTGCCTTTGATCCCAATGGATGTTTGACCCGATAGCCGCGGAGCAATTATCGCGAGTACGATGAGGATGGTACAAGAATGAATGCGGGTAACAGCTCTCTCCTTCATGATTATCTCCTCTAAAAAATCAAGCCGTTTCCCTGATCGAGGATCGAAAGGAAAACGGCTGAAAAGAAATCAAGAAGAAGTCTTGTTTCCGTTTCCCTACGCTGGTATTGTCCAGATCAGGTTCTTGTGCCTGTGGCACCCAGGGTTTGATCTCAGTCCCGCTGTATGTTGTTGTCGGGACACCCCTAACGGTCTACACGTACAATATATATCTTTACTAAGGGGAATTCAAGACAGCAGCAGTATAAAGCAGTACAATTACAATCACAATTCAAGCGCTCAATACACTCTTGGCGGCATCTTCACCCGTCACTACCGCGCCCTCCATAAATCCTTGCCAGTCCGCAATGTGTTCACCCGCAAAGAACACGCGTTCGTGTGGCTTCGCGAGTATGGGCTGCAATGTGAACCATTGGTTCTTGCCATAGATCGCATACGCGCCCATCGAATGCTCATCGTTCCCCCAATAATAGTTCACCTGCCGCGAGATTCTTCTGGACACATCGCCAAATCCAGGACGCAGTGCATCGACAATAATCCGTTTCCGATACTCATTGTTCTGACGAGCGAGGACGTCAGCCTTATCACCGATCGAGTAGGAAATAAGAACACCTTCGCTCAACGGCTGACTCTTTGTTGCGTGATAGAAATAATGCGCATTTGAATCCGTCAACAGATCGAACGCTTCATCCTTCCAAAATCTTTCCTTGAATAACACTGCCTTCTTGTTGATACGGCAATACTGCAGTGCATCAATTGCAGTCTTCTTGTAGTCCGGCAACTCAGGATGCCACGCAATCTTAGTCATAGCAAACGTTGGCAACGTACAGATCACAAAGTCTCCGGTGAACGCCGCGCCGTTGCTGCATGTGACGTTCACCTGCTTCCCTTCATGCTTGACCGAAGTGACCGTGTGTTTCAGCTTGATGCGTTCAGGTCTGACCCTGGCGGCTAATGCTTCCGGGAGCCTGCTATTTCCGCCACGAATCTTCAAGTCCATTTCATTCTTCGGACTGGATTCGGCATACTCCGTCATGGCGGCGTATCCCGAAACATGGCGAATGCTTTCACCAAAATCTGTGCTGTCGGCAAGCTCGCGCAAATCAAGGTCACGCTCGCTGATGCCGTTGTTTATGAGAAATCGCCACCAGTCCATCTTGTCGAGCTTCAGCTTCTGGCTGTCTGTGTATTGTTCAAAGTCGGCAAGAAGTTGAGCGAATTTTCCATTCCACGATTCGGAGTAATTCCAGTGACGAGCCTTCTTGTATTCATTCTTGTAGATGAGATGTGTTTCAAACTGATTGTTGAACAACTCGAGGTTGAATTCCTTGCAGAGGGCGATCATGCGTTCGTGTGAATTGCCGATCCACTCAGCGCCCAGCTCGATGGTGAGCTTCTTTGCATTGTCAATCTGGTGAGAGAGTACGCGCCCCCCGATTCGGCTACGGGCTTCCAGCACAACGACTTCACATTGCTCCTTCGTTAGTGCGTAAGCGGCGGCGAGTCCTGCAAGTCCCGCACCCAAGACGATTACGCGGGGTCGTTCAGGCCGCGCTTGTGTGAAGGCGTTGCGGGTGAGTATGACTCCGGCAGTTGCAAGCGCCGATTGTTGAAGAAACTCGCGTCGCGTGGGCATTCGATCCTCCGTTTATCGTGAAAGAACGTAGTGGCACTTACCGCAGCCGAATGAGAGTGAATTTGATGAGCTACAATCCCAGCTTGTTCAACAGATGATTGACCTTACCCCGAATGCCGAGATGATAGCCGTGTCGCGATGCGGTGCCACGACCTTTGTGTTCCACATAGTCATCAACCGGAAAGTGGTAAAGCAAGAGATGACGCTCCTGCGCCGCCTGCATATTTGCCAAACATGGCGCGCCATGCCTGCTGAACGGTGGGAGCGAAAGATAGTGTTCGCGATTCACGACCATGCAGTAGGGCCGTATATAGGGAATTGCTGTCGCACTCTCTGCGATGTCAAACCCCCGCGGATTCATGAAGATGCGTTTGCCAATCGCATAGTTCTCTTTCTGCGAAAGGAGCACTTCACTCATCAACTCCAGAAAACCTCCTCGCTTCACCGAGCAATCAGAGTCAAGGAAAAAGGCAAATTGCGTTTCAATGGAACGCATCGCCTGATCCATTGCCGGACCATGATGTTGATTTGTGGGATTGACAATGAGCCGCGTGTGTGCTGTACGGAAACGCTCTAACATTTGCACACTGTTATCCGGAGAGCCATTATCGATCAACAACAGTGGAAGGGTAGGATAGCACAATCGAAAGGATTCAACTGCCCGACGCGTCAGATCGGGAGTCTGGAAGTTAATGATGATGGCGGTAATCGAGAACATGTCGATATGAAAACGTCAGGCGTCTTTCTTGATGATTCGGGCAGCAACGAACGATCGCACGGTCAATCCAACAAACACAAGACACACGATTGCCATCACCGACCGCGCAATCGCAGCCTCGGGACGCACAACTTCCTCTCCCATCATCATCTTCACGAGTTGCCAGATCCCCGACGCCGAGCCCAAGAAACCCAGCAGACCCACTACTGCAGCCGCGTGCATCGCGTGTTTGCGAAGTTTCTCATTCCGCGCAATTATCCCAAGGGCAACGAGCAAAAGACCGAATGCCGCTGGTATCAGCGCTGTCGGGCTTGATTGTCCGGTGCCGAAGAAACCGATGATCCCGACAAGAGTCAAAACTGCGCCAACGAGAATTGTTGTGTTTGCCATATGCGATTCCTTGTGTAGTCGATTTGTATATCAGTCAAGCAGCTCCGGCAGAATGCTCAGCGCATGTGCGAGTGACGGCTCGATGCGAAAGGCAAGCGGCACAACATCCGCCGAAGGTGATTTCAAATCCGGAATGATGATCACTTTCATGCCCGCACCATGCGCAGCCCGAACACCCGCATCCGAATCCTCGAACACCAAACAACTCTCCGGCAATACGCCGAGCCGGCGTGCTGTGTGCAAATAGATGTCAGGCTTTGGTTTGCCGCGCTCAATATCATCGCCCGATACGACGATCTGAAAACGATTGGCGATGCCGGATCGTTCGAGTTTCATTTTTGCGCGTTCGCGTGTGGATGATGTTGCAACCGCCTTCGTGATGCCCTTGTCATCGAGATAATCCAACAACCCCAACAGACCCGCCTTCACCGGGATGCCGTGCTCGACGAAGTGGCCATCCGTGAGTTGCAGACGACGTTCTTTGATGCTCTCAAGTGGAAAGTCCGGACCAAATTCCTTCATCAGAATGCCGTCCGAATCGGGGCCTGTTCTCCCGATCATGTCCAACACGACCTCTTCAGAAATGGCAATGCCGAATTCCCGGCCCACACGCTTCCATGCATCGGCGGCGATGCGTTCGGTATCGAGCATCAGTCCATCAAGATCGAAAATCACTGCTTCCGGAAATCTCATTGACGGCATCTCGTTACGCCCGCATGAGTTTCTTGTACTTGATGCGATGCGGACGATCGGCTTCAATCCCGAGACGCTTCTTCCGATCCTCTTCATACTCCGAGTAGTTGCCGTCGTACCAAACCACCTTACTGTCACCTTCAAAGGCGAGAATATGTGTTGCAACGCGATCAAGGAACCAGCGGTCGTGGGAAATCACCACTGCGCATCCGGCAAAATTTTGCAGCGCTTCCTCGAGCGCCCGCAACGTATTGACATCCAGATCG